>CAXGBX010000056.1:0-9756 GCA_964008195.1 uncultured Flavobacteriaceae bacterium | reverse complement strand
AGAATTTTTTCAAGCAAGTTGAACCGAAGCTTCGTGAGAAAGTGAAACCTATCACACGAAATATGGAAAAAAGAGGTGGAGGTATTTTAAATATAGATCTTATAGACAAAACCGCTGAACTCCATAATTACTTTCAGCTTTTTGTGAAGTTTGATACCAGGGACTCTATGGGAGCAAATTTCATAAATTCCTGCCTGGAAAAGTTCGCGGAAGTTCTTCAGGAAGAAGCTTCAAAATTTGAAAATTTTAATCCTGAAGAAAAGGATCTTCAAATTATAATGAGTATTCTCTCCAACTATGTACCTGAATGTATAGTTAGAGCTGAAGTTTCGTGTCCTGTAGAAGATCTTTCAGAAGACAAAAATATGAGCGGGGAACAGTTTGCAGAAAAATTTATCCAGGCGGTAAAAATTGCTGAAATTGAACCTTATAGGGCAGTTACACATAACAAAGGGATTATGAACGGCATTGATGCAGTAGTCCTCGCTACCGGAAATGATTTTCGTGCAGTAGAGGCCGGAATTCATGCCTATGCCTCTAAAAATGGAACTTACTCAAGCCTTACTCATGCCGCAGTAGAAGATGGAATCTTCAAATTCTGGATAGAAATCCCTTTAGCTTTAGGAACGGTAGGCGGATTAACAAGCTTGCACCCATTGGTTAAGCTTGCTTTAGACATTCTTCAAAAGCCATCTGCCAGGGAGTTGATGGAAATAACCGCAGTGGCCGGACTGGCACAAAATTTTGCAGCGCTCAGATCGCTCACCACCACCGGGATTCAGCAGGGACATATGAAAATGCACCTGATGAATATTCTAAATCAGAATCAGGCTACAGATGATGAAAAGCAAAAAATGGTAGCTTATTTCACCAAACATACCATAACACACAGCAGTGTAATTGAGCAACTGGAAAAAATAAGGTCTTAATGCAGAAATTTAAGAGTAACGGGAAAATTCTATTAACGGGAGAATATGCCGTTTTAAATGGAGCAAAATCTTTGGCGCTTCCCACAAAATTGGGACAGAGTATGGAAGTTTCTAAGGGAAATGAGAATGAAATTTCCTGGAGAAGCCATGATGAAAATGAAAAAACTTGGTTTCAGGCAAAATTTGAAATTAACGAAGGGAAATTTTCAGTTTTACTACTACCAGGTGATCAAAGCAAGCCTGAAATAAAGGAAACTGCCAGACGTTTGAAGCAAATTCTTTCGGCAGCATTCAAGCAAAACCCTGAAGCATTTTCAAAAAACAAAGGCTACCATATACTTACCCGACTCGATTTCAATAGTAAATGGGGGCTGGGCACTTCTTCTACGCTAATCAATAATCTTGCACAATGGCTAGAGATTGATCCCTACAAGTTGCTTAAAGAAAGTTTTGGAGGCAGTGGATATGACATTGCGGCCGCCCGTAGTGATTTCCCAATTACATATCAATTAACTAAAACTGGTCCTGTAAGTTTTACCGCAGATTTCAACCCGGTATTTAAAGACCGCTTATTCTTCGTCTACCTGAATAAAAAACAAAACAGCAGAGAAGCTATCGCTCATTACAGGAATCAGCCCAAAGAAGATTTAGGTGATTTAACCGAAAAAATTTCCGGGATCACTGAACAGGTAATAAAGTGTGGTAATCTTGAAGAATTTAAGTTATTACTTAGCGCACACGAAAGTCTGATTTCTAAGGCTATCAAGCTTCCGAAAATCCAAACAGAATTATTCCATGATTTTCCAGGCCTTATTAAAAGTCTTGGAGGCTGGGGTGGGGATTTTGTGCTCGCTACCGGGGAAGAACCTGAAAAAGAATATTTCCGAAGAAAAGGATATCCAACCATCTTCAATTATCGGGATCTAATAAAATAAGAATATTTCCGAAGAAACAACTATCAGGAAATCTTGATTATCGCTGATTTTATCAAATAAAAAAAGCCCCAGTATTCACACTGAGGCTCTTTGTTATATTCATTCAGAAAACTAGTAAAATCTAGCCCTGTTATCTTCAATATCAGCTTTACTTTTAAGAGCTTCAAATACTCGCATAGTTGCCTGAGCCCTGCGAGAAGCACTTTCCTGCTGTGCGAATCCTTTGTAAGAATCCATCGCCGGAGCTTCAAACTTACTTACCAATTCCACAACATATACTCCTTTTTCCCCTGCAAGAGGTGAGCTAATTTTTCCAGGTTCCAACGAGAAAACAGCACCAACAACTTCAGGCTCTTCACCGGCACCAGCCAGTGTAGGATTACTAAGGTTCACCGCGTCTGCAGTTTGAACGCTTACTCCCTGGTTATTTGCAATCTCCTGAAGAGAGTTTCCTTTCACTCTTCCCTTGATCAATTCAGCTTTCTTTTCTTTTCTAAGAATTGGAGTAACTTCTGCAGAAGCTTCTTCCACACTCATAAGTCCTTTATCTCTTTTTGAGGTAATTTGAGCAACCACATAGCCGTTATTCGTGTCAAATCTCTTTACATCTCCAACACTTGCTTCATCCTCGAATGCCCACTGAATCACTCTACGTTGTGCTCCAGCCCCGGGAATATTTTCTTCCAAAGCTTTCACATCTTTTACGGTACGTATTTCGTAATTACCTTTTTTAGCAACTTCAGCAAAATCACCTTCTGAAGCAGAAATTTCAAATTTCGTCACTTCATTGAAAAGATTATTCATTGTTTTTTCTGAAGCCTGAATCTCCCTGGCGATCGTGGCAACTTTTACCGCTCTCGCAGCTTCAGTTTGATCGTCGATAGAAATTACATGATACCCAAACGGTGTTTCCACAACTCCAATATCTCCCGTAGAATTGTCAAATACATAATTATCGAACGCCGGGATCATTGTTCCAGGAACGAAATATCCTAGGTCCCCAGCATCTTCCTTATTTGAAGTATCGGCCGAATATTCTGAAGCCAACTCGGCGAATTTTGCCTTGTCATTTCTAACCACTCCTGCAATACTATCAGCCAGTGCCTGAGCCTCCTCTTTAGAACGACTTACATCAGCTCCTAATTGAGAACCCTGGAAAGTAACCAGAATATGACTGGCTTTTACTGAATCTGGGATGTTCTTAGATTCAACAACTTTACTTAGTTTCCAGTAACCATTTTCTTCGTAAGGTCCATAAGTTTCACCTTCATTTAAATTGAAGATCGCTTCAGCATTATTTCCAGAAAAATCATTTCTGAATTTAAATCTGTCCTCAAAAGGCAAATCTGAGTTATTGCTTACAAATTCAGCATAATCATCTGTGCTATCAAATCCAGGCAGTGTATCGTTTGCTCCAATAGCGGCATTATACTCTACACGTTCGTTTCTTAAAGAACTTAGAGACTCTTTTGCTTCCGATTTATCATCTCCTGATGCACTTTCCTGAAATATTACATATTGAAGACTTCTTGAAGCCTCTGTTTCAAAACGGGAAGAATGATTTTCCAAGTAATTCTTTATATCAGATTTTGTTACTTCCACTTCAGAATCAGGAACTGAAGAATAAGGCACCTGAACAAATTTCATGTTTACATTATCGTTCTGCATTCTGTAAGCCTGCTCACCTTCTAAAAGGGTTGCACCTACTCCTACTCCAACCATATTATAGTAACTGTTCATTTTGGCAGTCTGCGCAAGATTAGAGGTAAATTCCTGCCACTGCTCATAGGCTTGCGGAGAAGTTTCCTTCAAATTTGCTACATATTCTCTAAGTCTGTTCTCATCGAACATTCCTGCTTCATTCATGAAATTAGGATTGTTTGCCATTTGCGCACGAACCAACTCGGTTACCTGTGCTTCACCAGCTCTAATTCCAAGTTTCTCAACTTCTTCTTCCAGGATCACCTGTCTAAGTTTCTGATCCCAAATACGGTTTACAGCCTGAGTAGTACTCATGTTGCTTCCCATATTTCTCTGGAAGGCTTCTACCTCACGAGCAAACTCTTCCCTTCCAATTTCATTACCATTTACAGTAGCGATCGTATTCTGAGCACTTTGAGAACTCATACCGCCATTTCTAATTACATCAGCAAGAACGAATGAAAATAAAGCCAATGCAATAATGATAATCAGGAAAACAGACCTTTGTCTGATTTTATTTAATACTGCCATTTGAATATAAAATTTGTCAAAATATAGGGGGCGAAAATAAGGTTTTTAGGCTAATAATAAAATTTAAAATTAGCAAATTCTTAACTTTCGAATTTTAATCTTCAGTATTGATTTTCAACTCCACCAATTCGATTTTGGTATTGGAAGTTTCCAGGATTTTTATTTCAAAATCTTCAATGTTTATAACTTCTCCCTGCTGTGGAATTTCTTCGGTATGATTCACTATAAAGCCACTTAAGGTTTCATAATTTTCTCCCACGGGAATTTCTGTTTTATAAGTTTCATTAAGATAATCTACTTCCAGCCTGGCTGAAAATTTGTAATGATCATCATTAATTTTCTCTTCAATAAGGACAGCTGAATCGTGCTCATCTTCGATCTCACCAAATAGCTCCTCCACAATATCTTCTACCGTCATCATTCCACTTGTACCGCCATATTCATCTATAACCACAGCAATACTCTTCCTTTTTTTAATAAGGATATTCAGCACGTCTTTTACCCACATGGTTTCCGGAACAAACACCACAGGAAGCAGGATAGATTTAATGGATTTTGGCCTTTTAAAAAGTTCAAAAGAATGTACATATCCAATAATATCATCTATCGTTTCATTATATACCAGCAACTTTGAAAGACCTGTTTGGGTAAAAGTTTCAACCAAATCGCTGGGTTGCTGATCTTGCGCAACTGCAATAATCTCTGTTCGTGGAATCATCACTTCCCTGGCTTTTATATCTGAAAATTGTAACGCATTCTGAAATATCTGTATCTCACTATCTACATTTTCATGCTCTTCTACCGTGTCCATTTGTTCGCTGATGAAATTTCCCAATTCCACCTTACTAAAAGCTAACTGCACTTCATCACCGTCAGTCTTAAAAAAACGTTTCAGAATAATATCTGAAATCCAGATAACGAATGAAGAAACAAAGCTGAAAAGTATGTAGAAAATATATGCAGGAACTGCAAAGAATTTCAACATGGAGTTGGCATAAATCTGGAAAAATACTTTCGGAAGGAATTCCGCAGTAAAAAGAATAATTAAAGTAGAAATAATGGTTTGGGTAACCAGGCTTAGATCTACAATAAGGTATTGAAGAAAGCTACTTTCAGTCTCAATTCCGGTTAGCCAGGCCATTAACAAGTCGCCCATAAAAAAACCATAGACTACCAGGGCAATATTATTCCCTACCAGCATAGTGGCAATAAACTTGGATGGTTTTTTGGTAAGTCTTTTCAGGACTTTGGCCAGAAAGTCATTCTGCCTCTTTTCTATCTCTATGAATATCTTATTTGAAGATACATAGGCTATTTCCATCCCTGAAAAGAAAGCGGAAAGAATTAAAGAACAAACTATAATAAGTATATCAACCTCCATTCAGGTTATTTATTTCGATCTTCATATTTACGCCTAAAATTTCTTTTAAAGAAAAACATAAAGATGGCAATACAAACGAAGAACAGAAAAAGATATGCCCTGTTTCTTTGATCACTCCAAATTCTAAAGGCTTCGAAAAGAAAAAATGCCGCAAACAAAAGATATGCGTATTCAAAATATTTAAAAAATTTACTCATCTTTCTTCTCTTCTTCTACAATTTGAATCCCCGTATTGGATCTTGAACGAAAATTAGTGAAATCCTGATTAGAATCAAAACCAAGATCTTCGGTAAATGAGCCATCTGGAAACCTAATGGTGTTAGGCTTATCTGTGAAAATCCAGCTTCTATCCTGATCCCAGAATAGTTGACTAGCTTCGAGTATAGTACTATCGGCAGTAATTACAACTACATTTCCTTGTAAATCGATAAGTTTAGTCTGCTCATACACAATCCCATAATCTGCATCTACGGTGTTTTTCCTCCCCTCTTCATCGAAGAATTCTACAGCAACCCCATCAGGAAACTCACGATAAGGAAATGATTTATTGGTGTAATCCAACATTTTCGCACTTTTCAAAGTGGCGACCAACCTGCCAGAATCTGTAAATTTTAAATTAATGCCTTCAGCAATTGCCTGAGGGGCATCCTCCTCTAAACTGAAAGCCCTAACTTCCTGTAAATTACCTTCACACGAAAAAAGCATTGTCACGCCTATGAGCGTGACAATGCCTGAAATGATATTACTATATGTTAGTTTCATCTATAAGTTCGGGATACGAACGGTCTCTCCAATCCAACATCCAATTGAAATTGGATCTCCAGCATTTTTACTAGACTGGAATACATCAGATTTCTGTGGAGCTCTTCCTCTATAGGCAGCAGCAGCCTGATTGGCATTACTCGCAATAGAAGGATCTACTCTTGCAGCTCTGGAAGCATAATCTGCAGCTAACCAGTATACTGCTCTTTTTGTAAATGCGTCTTCACCACAGTTGTTCGCGCTACTAGCATACATACTAGCTATCTGTAAATAAGCGCTACCCATAGAAGGTCTGGCATTTAAAGCTTTTCTATAGAAACTTCTTGCCTGACCATAGCTACCTTTATCTTTGTAGTTATTAGCAATTCTATAGTAAATTTTAGCCTGATCTGACTTGTTAGTCTCGAGCTCTGCAGCCTGGTTGTAATATTCCAGAGCTTTTGAAGCATTTCCTTCAGATTCAGCTAACTGCCCTAATGAATATGCAGACTTAGCAGATGGCTCTAACTTGTGTAGTGCTTCAGACACCTGAATAAACAATGGGTCTTCAGTACAATCTTTAGCTGAAAGTCTTGCATTCACATTCTTCAACCAGCTAACTTCACCTTTCTTAGCTTCAAAATCTTTCTTATATAAAGGAACTAAGTTATCACAATCTGCACGCGCACCAAGCTTAGCATTCAGCGCGGCTTTTACATTACTGTAGTTATTCAGGTTAATTTCAGCATACTTGATTTGTTTCTCCTCTTTAGAAGTAAGATCTTCTCCTTCTTCCTGCTTCTTTAATAATGGAGCAAGATTTTCTGCAGCTGCATTCTCTTCAGTTTCGATCTTAGCAAAAACTCTATCATACATATCGAATACATCCTGAAGACTTCTATCTCCTTCATCCTGCATTTCAACTACAAGATCAAAGTAAGCATATAAACCTTTAGGACTGGTAAAGTTTTCCTGATCTACTTCCCAAACTTTATCGTATGCTTTAAATAGTTCTTCTTTAGAACCTAATTTATTATCATACTTTATCTGGGCGATATCAGTATATACTTTAGCTTTTTCAGTTTTTCCAGGATAAAGCTCCAATCTGGTTTCCCAAACTTCAATTAATTCTTCAACCAATTCGGCTTTATCGCCTTCTTCGGCTTTACTTATTTTATCCTCGATCGCTCTTTCCAAATACTGATATGTTGCAAGGCTATATTTAGGACATTCTTCCTTCACTTTCATTAAAGCGGGATATGCCGCATCATAATTCTTGGCCTTAGCATCATCATAAGCTAAAGCAGCCATTGTTGCACAATCACCAGATTGAGCGTTTACCGCTCCTGAACCTACCAGGGCAACCGTTACTAGTGCTAGAAATCTATTTTTCATTTTCTCGTTTATTGTGTGGTTAATTAAATTTTCTTTTCGTGAACCATTTGTCATTTAAAGAGAGTCCTACAGACAGTCTTAAAAAGTTTTCCTGAATTAAACCTGAATCCTTGGTACCTCTTTGTCCAAGCTCGATTCCGAGGTTTGCATTAGAAAAAAATGTTCCGATTGGTATTCCTAATCCAAAAGACATGCCAAACTCATTTATAGGCTCGTCATTTACTATCAATCCGGTCTCGTCATAACGAAACCCAGCCCTGTAAACAACTCGTTCTAAGAAACTTGTAAAAGAATTATAGTTTGGAATATAAAATCCACCAACCGAAAACTCGGAAGCATCTTCATACCGCCCTCCGTCTCCTCTAAACCTGAAACTATCTTCGTAAGACGATGTTCCTACTTTAGAATATTCTGCTCCTGCGAACCATTTATTTTCTTCACCAAAACCAGCTCCAATGGTCCATTTTGAAGGAAATTCAAATTCTGTATCACTAAGATCTAATTCCCTCTCATCTATTAACCTGCCTGTTCCTGAAGAAAAGTCAACTGTTGTAATAGTCCTCGAATTTTCAGAATCCAGACCTATACTTGGAGCATAAGATCCAGAAACCTGCATTTGTAAATTCTCAGAAATATCTCTTTTATAATTTGCCCCGAAATTAAAACTGAAACCTTTTATATCAGATCTATTTACGTCTGTTGTCCCATATTGAAGTTCTTCACGGTTAATACTTTGCGAATTTTGGAAATTCCCAAAGTTATAATTTGCGTCTACTCCCAAACTTAATTCTTCTGTTACCGCAACACCTGCTGAAAGAAACACCTTATTCATTCCTCCCCTTCCGTTAAGCAAACTGGCAGAACCTTCATCTGGATCCAGAATCCTGTAACCTACCGAGGTGTAAGGCAATACTCCAAAACCAATTCCCACTCTGTCGCTCACAGGAAATGCCAGAGCAAGATAATCCAGGGATGAAATTTTGGCATTATCACTATCTACATCGGTCTCCAGCTTTAAACGGTCATGACTTGCACCCACGGTAAAGTTGGTAAGTTTTAAAGTCCCGTAACTGGCTGGATTTTGAATATTCATATGAATGCTATCATTGAATATACTCAAACCACCCATAGACCTGTTTTCTACAGTTCCTTTGAAGTTTGTTAATCCAACACCGTAGTATGAATATGGCGAGGATACATTTTCCTGCGCACTTGCAGTAAAAGCTAAAAATAAAGCTACGATTACTATAAATCGTTTTGTCATTGAGTCTTGTTAAATTCTAGAATGAAATTAAGTCCTTCCAGCAAAAAATTTGAGTTGGCAAATATGCTATTTTTTAATGGTATAGACAAAATTTGACTATCCCCTCCCGTGAAAATAACTGTTAAATCTTCAAATTTAGAAGTATAGGATTCTATGGTTCCTTTTAATTCCATTTCAATTCCGTTAATAATCCCGGATAAAATACTGGACTCGGTAGAATTACCAATGAGCTCAGCGTCCGGCTTCGGTTTAATTAACGGTAAATTTGCTGTAAACTTGTGTAGACTTTGAAATCTCATTTCCAGCCCCGGGGAAATAGCACCGCCAATATATACTTCATCTGTAGTTTTAAAGTCATACGTAATGCAGGTTCCCGCATCAATAACTAATACATTCTTACCAGGATATTTATTAACAGCCGCAGCTACCAAAGCTATTCTATCTTTTCCCAAAGTCTCTGGAGTTGCATATTCATTCTTAAAAGGCAGCTTAAGGTTTTGTTCAAAATTGAGGAAAGAGTAAGATTTTTTCAATTCAGTTTCTAACTCAAAATTAGAAGAAGTAACACTGGAAAGAATGGATTTTTTGATTTTGGGATATTTCTCCTGAATTTTTTTAAAATTCTCAAAAAAATTTTCCCTGCTAAAAATCTGCTTTTCCAAAATCCTATTGTTTTGGAAAACAGCCATCTTCACCAGAGTATTGCCGCAATCAACCACTAAATTCATTCACTTTTTCTTTGATTGTCAAAAATACAAAAGCATTTTTTTAAAATTTCCTTTGTGAGTTCCTAAAAATGAAATTATATTTGCCACCGCTTAAATAAGCAACTGGTGCCTTAGCTCAGTTGGTAGAGCAAAGGACTGAAAATCCTTGTGT
>CAXGBX010000055.1:0-9765 GCA_964008195.1 uncultured Flavobacteriaceae bacterium | reverse complement strand
ATATTGCGCACAAGATCTGCCGTATCTATACCAATGATAAAGATTCCCACAATGATCTTTTTCAGGAAATCACGATACAGTTATGGAAAGCATATCCAAAATTCAGAGGTGATTCAAAATTTAGCACCTGGATGTACAGAGTTGCATTAAATACTGCAATTACACTCTACCGAAAGAAAAAGAGAAGTATTTCGACTCAGGATTACGATTCAGTTCATTTTAAAATAAAATCTGAAGATTATGATGATGAAGTAGAACAGCATCTCAAATTGATGTATGATGCTGTGAGACAATTAAATGATATTGATAAAGCCCTGGTTTTTCTATACCTGGAAGATAAGAATTATGCTGAGATCTCTGAAACCCTGGGGATCACCGAAGTTAATGCGAGAGTAAAAATGAACAGGGTAAAAACAAAATTGAAAAATATTATTAATCCTTGATATATTATGGATGATTTAGATCTATTAAAAAAGGATTGGAAAAAGCAGGAGAAGAACCTGCCCCATCTATCTTACGACGAAATTTATAAAATGACGTGGAAGCGTTCTTCTTCTATCGTTAAATGGATTTTTATAATCAGCATCATAGAATTTTTATTGGGAGCTGTTTTAAACATTTTCCTGGCAGATGACGACTATTGGGAACAAATGGAAAAATATAAACTTACCGAATTTGTTATCGTCGTTTATATTTTCACCTATTTGATCACCTTTTACTTTATTTATAAATTTTATTTGAATTACAAAAGAATCTCTACCACAGATAGTGCTTCGCGTTTAATGAAGAATATTCTAAAAACTCGTAAAACTGTTAAACATTACATAGCCTTTATACTTATATCCAGTGCTATTGTATTTCTGGTAATGCTTTACTTTATGATTCAAAATCATGTATTAACGGCAGACAGTAGCGCTGAGAACATGGAATTTAACACGAAACAATGGTTGATTTTTATTGGAGGAACCTTATTAGTACTAGCAATGGTTTTGGGAGCTATATGGCTTATCTATAGAATTGTGTATGGAATCCTATTAAGAAGACTCAATAAGAATTACAAAGAGCTCAAAAAGCTTGAGATGCAGTAAATGCTTATTGCTTATTGCTTATTGCTTATTGCTTATTGCTTATTGCTTAAAATTATGTTGGAAAAAATTAACTAGCAATTTTAATCCAGAATTAAAAAACTGTAATTGGTTTATTCAATATCCAAAACGACGCTGTTCGTTGAGATTTTCCATAGCGGTGACTTCTTCATTAGGAATCACCTTCAAAAATGAAGGATGTTGCTCTATGGCATATTCCAGTTTTTCAACGATTTCTTCAATAGATTCATTTTCGTAATCTATATCCAGAGGTTCTTTGATCTGAAAACTTTGAAGAATACCACGCTTTTTAATCCTTAGCCCTTTTTTATCAAAAGATCTTCGGAAACCATCAATTACGATGGGAATCACAATAGGCTTGTGATTCTTAATAATATGGGCCGTTCCTTTCCGAATGGGTTTAAAAGGTTTCGTGGTGCCCTGCGGAAAAGTAATTACCCAACCATCCTTTAAAGCAGTACCAATATTTTCAGTATCATTAGGATTTACATCCCTTTTTACCTCCTGCCCTTTAGCCCTCCAGGTGCGTTCTACAGTGACTGCCCCGGCATAAGCCATAATCCTTGCCAGCAGGCCGGCTCTCATAGTTTCCTTTGCCGCTACATAATATATGTTCAATTTCGGCTGCCAGATATAGCCAACATTCTTAATGCTGTCTACCCTGCCACTCAGGCTCGCATTGAATACATGAAACATGGCCGTAACATCAGCAAAATAAGTTTGATGATTGGAAACAAAAAGTACATTGCTATCAGGCAGGTTTTTGATGATTTCTGAACCTTCAATTTGAAGTTCATTAAAGCCACGATATCTTCTATGGGTGAGTACACCAAAAAAGCGGATCAGCCACTTTTTCAGTATCAGATAATGTCCGAATGGATTTTTTTTGAATAATCCCATTGTCGAAAACTTTTTTCCTGTTCTAAATTAATCTTTTACAGAACCGGGTTCAAATATAATAATTAACGGCAGACTATATTTTCAAAAGCATTTCCCTTATCTCACTTAACATCATTCCCGTTGCACCCCAAACCACATGGCCGTTTAATTTATAGGCGGGAACTTCAATATTGGTTGCGTAAGAGGTGCTCAAATTCTCTGTGATCATGTATTCATCATCCAGGAACTCACTTAATTTCACCTCCAGTATCGCTTCTACTTCAGATTCCTGAGGTATCATAACGGGTTTTTTAGATAACAGGCCAATAAATGGTTGCACCCAGAAATTTGAAGGAGGTATATAAAGTTTAGTAAGTTTTTTAACTACTTCAATTTCATCGCGGGGAATCCCTACTTCTTCTTCTGTTTCCCTCAAAGCTGTCGCTTCCAGATCGCTATCTTGTATTTCTACCCTACCCCCTGGAAAGCCTACCTGGTTGCTGTGCACCCCTTTATAAGTCTTTCTCAGAATTAGCACCAGCCTGGTTTCATTTTCATCACCAGGATAGAAAACTGCCATTACTCCGGCTTCATGCGGATTCTTTTTTGTTATGTCAATATCCTTGAGTTCATTTATTCTGATAAGCGGGGCTAGTTTTTTATGTGCCTCCTCTCCCGGTAGCGGCATTTTTTTTAACTTTGAAATCCTGTTTTTAAAAATTTCGAATTCCATGTTTAAAAATCTTTCTTTAATCTTATTAGTTCTTTTCTTAGCAAGTTGTGAAGATAAGCAAACTTCTTCAGAAAAGTCCGCGTCAAAGTCGGCAGAATCATTGAAGGCAGAGCGTAAAAAAGATTCTATTCAACAGGCCAGGGATAGTATTTTCGAATTACGTAAAAGGGAACTTGCCGAAGAAAACGAAACCACCAAAATTGAAGAAAATCCTATGTTTCCAATCGTTCAGGAGCAATTCATTCCCACCATGAAGAAATACGGCAGGGAGAATCAGGAAAACAGAGTTAGAATTAAGACCAGTTTTGGGAATATCGATGTGCAGCTATATATGGACACGCCCCTACACAGGGCAAATTTCATCATGTTAGTAAAAAATAATTATTTTAACGATACCTTTTTTCACCGTATCGCTCCCGGTTTTGTGATCCAGGGCGGAAATGCCGATAATCAAATTACCGCGAGTAACCGTGGAGACGTTGGTAATTACTTAATCCCGAGTGAATTCGATGCCGGGCATACCCATACTTACGGTGCCTTTTCGGCAGCTAAATATGCTGAACAAAACGTGAGCAAAGCTTCGTCACCCTTTGAGTTCTTTATTGTGATGGATAAAGGTGGAACTCCCCACCTCAACAATGACCATACAGTTTTTGGGAGGGTAATCAGCGGAATGGATGTAGCTGAAAAGATTGCTCAGGTAAAAACCGGTGATTCTGAGTGGCCTGTGGATAATGTAGAAATAGATATTGAAATTCTTGATTAATTACCGCCTTGTATAGTAATTATAATCATTGATGACTTGCTGTAAAAAACTTACCGGTTTTTCTTCAAACTGAACGTCCATCAACTGTGCTACCTTTTCACTTAGAGAAATTATGATATGATGCTGACCTTCACTTCTCGCCTGATTGTAAATATTCTTAACCTCTTGCAAATCCTGATCGCTTAAAACGGTAACCTGTGCATATTTCGGCTGATAATTATCCGGTAGATCTACTCCCAGGGTATTGTGAATACTTAGAGTTTTCCTTTCAGAAATTACTGTGGTTCCCGCAGCAAGATCCCCCAAGCGTTGTCCTTTACCGTTTAAAAGAATCGTAACTACCGCAACTCCTCCACTAGTTAGAGTGATATCTATAAATCTAAGTAACCAGCGTACCAGGTAATTTGAAAATTCCGGTCTTGTCCCGTCTTTCTTTACTACTCTGATCTTTAAAGCCGCTTTCCCGGGAGTTTGACCATTCCAGAAAATTTCCCAAAGCAAATAGTATAAGAATGGTGGCAATCCCAGCACTAAATAGTACATCCAGGTATTTATAAAATCACCATCTAATCCTGCCATTGTAATACCAGACAATACCATATAGATTACGATAATCGCCAGGTCCACAATATAGGCAAGGATTCTTTCGCCTATGCCCGCTACATTCTGTTCTATACTTATATTTTGAGCAGTTTCAATTTGAAAATTATCCATTAAATATGTTACTTTGGGTTTTATTCGAAAAAAGATGCGCGAGGCTGCTTTTGTAAGGCAAAATAAAGATAAATGGGTTAAGTACGAAAGCCTCTTTGTAAATAATAATAAGCTTTCTCCCGGGCAGCTTTCAGATATCTATATTGAACTAAGCGATGACCTTAGTTACTCCAAAACATTTTATCCAAAAAGCAACACTACAAGGTACCTTAATGGTTTAGCTTCTACAATTCATCAAAAAGTATATAGTTCCAAAAAAGAATCCGGGAGCAGGTTTATTACTTTTTTTACGAAAGAATTTCCCTCTCAATTCCACAAACATCAAAAACAATTATTATTAAGCTTTTTGATCTTTGCAATCTTCAGTATTGTTGGTGCTTATAGCTCAGCAACAGATGCGGCCTTTGTAAGGGCTATCATGGGTGATGCTTACGTTAATATGACACTGGAGAATATTGCCAATGAAGATCCTATGGCAGTTTATAAACAGGCTTCTGAGACCGATATGTTCCTGGGAATAACCATCAATAATATTAAAGTTTCTTTACTGGCATTTTCCCTGGGTGTCCTGGCAGGTGTTGGAACCGTATTCCTTATTATGCGTAATGCTATTATGCTGGGTAGCTTTCAGTATTTTTTTTATGAGAAAGGCTTATTATGGGAATCTGCCAGAACTATCTGGATTCATGGAACCATAGAGATTTCGGTAATTATTGTAGCCGGCTGTGCGGGGCTGGTAGTTGGTAAAAGCATTTTATTTCCCGGCACTTATTCCAGGCTCAAATCGTTTACTATGGGAATTAAAGACGGTTTGAAAATAGTGATCAGCACCATTCCATTTTTCATCCTTGCCGGGTTTCTGGAAGGATTTGTAACTAGGATTACCACAATGCCCGACTGGCTAGCTATTTTGATCATTCTAATTTCCCTGGCAATGATTTTGTTTTATTATGTTTACTACCCATTACATTTGTTCAAAAAATCAAAAAATGAATCAGGACTATATTGAATTTAAAAAACAGCGTGAGCTGGGGGAAATACTAAGTATTACCTTCAAATTCCTAAGGGAAAATTATAAATCTGCCGGTAAGATTTTTATAAAGCTGGTAGGCCCTGCCTTTATTTTACTGATAGCGGCAGTTTCTTATAATGCATGGTCTACCATGGGACTTTCCATTTTTTCTGCGGGTGGGGATCTTAATTTTTCAGATTTTATTATTTCTTCAGGGTTGGTTTTACTGGCATATTTGATATATGTCACCTCCGTAACCGGTGCCGTTTATCATATGGTTCTATCCTATATAAAGAATCAGGGAAAGATTATTTCTTCGGAAGTGGCCTCAGGTATGAAAAGGGACTTCGGTAAAATTTTGTCTGTAACAGTAATATCTTATATACTGATTATTGCAGGAACCTTATTATTCTTACTTCCAGGTATTTATGTGGCAATTCCCGTAAGCCTTGCAACCGCAATCGTGGTTTTCAGAAGAAATGGCGCGATAGACAGTATTTCAGATTCTTTTCAGCTGGTTAAAGATAACTGGTGGAATACCTTTGCTTCCATTTTCTGTATAGGAATAACCGTTTATTTAATCAGTCTGGTTTTCCAGCTTCCGGCGATTTTTTACTTTATGATCAGGGCATTTGTATCGGCCAGTGAAGGTTCGGCTTCGGGTAATATGGAAGACATGTTTGGCCCGGGTTACATCATCATTAATGCCATCACCTCTTTAATCCAGTATTTAGTTTATAGTATTACGCCAATTGGGGTTGCATTTGTTTATTTTAACCTTAACGAGAAACAAAACTTTACCGGTACCTACGAAACAATTCAGAATCTGGGAAATAATAAATAGCCTTGAAAAAAATCTATTTGATTATTCTTTTAATGTTATGCTCCGGAATTTATTATCCGCAGGAGACCGATACTTTAAATGAAGTCAAAGAGATAAGGTATGATAAAACTGCAAATTTAAACCCAGCTAATTTTGATGCTGAAAAAATCAAGGACTTTCAATCTCAGGAAGAATTTGACTACCTCCATTATGTCCAAAAAGATAACTGGTGGACGCGTTTTAAAACCTGGATCAATCTCAAATATAATCAATTTATAAGCTGGCTTTTTGGCGATTACGAAGCCAGTGGGTTTTGGTCTGCCATTATTGCCATTATCCCGTTGTTATTAATTTTGGCGCTGGTAGGGTTTATCGCATGGTTGTTCTCCAGATTAAATCCTGGCGGTAAGATCTTGCAAAAACAAAAGACCAGCGAAGTTTTTTTATCTGAAGAGGAAGAATTGATAAAGAATGAAGATCTTGAAGCTTTAATGCGGGAAGCTATTGAAGCCGGAAAGTTCAGGTTGGCCGTACGTTATTACTACTTAAAGGAATTACGCAAACTCGATCAACTGGAACTTATAGATTATGAGTATCAAAAAACAAACAGGGATTACTCCAATGAAATAAAGCAGGGCAAAATCAGGCAACAATTTATTAATATCACCATGCTTTATGAATTCATCTGGTATGGTAGTTTTCAGGTTTCTGAAACAGATTTCAGACTCGCTGAAAAAGGTTTTTTAAAAATGGAAGATGCTTTAAAAAATCTGAGCCATGAATAAAACCTATAAAATTACCTTTGGCCTTTTCCTATTGCTGGTCATTTCCCTTACCTGGCTGGAAAGTACAGAACCGGAGCCTATCAACTGGAATTCCAGCTATACGGCTCAAGATAAGATCCCTCTTGGTGCCTATGTATATTATGATAACTGGAAAGCGAAGACAGATAGCATAAAGCAAATAAATATTCCACCCTATGATTACCTGATGGATGCTCCAGATAATGGTACTTATTTCTTTTTAAATAATTATATACGCTTTGATGAGGATGAACTGGATCACCTCTTAGAATGGGTTTCCAAAGGCAATACTTTGTTTGTTTCTGCTTATAGTTTTGGTGAAAATTTTTCTGACACCCTTAATATCGAAGTTTCTACCTATATAGCGAACTCAAAAGAATTAGAAACAAGACCTTCGCTTAATTTTGTAAACCCGTCACTCAAATTTGAAAAGCCTTTAGAATTTGATCAGGATCTGCTCGCTACCTATTTCAGCGAAATAGATACACTTAAAAATATAGTTCTGGGAACTTCAGCTTTCGGAAAAAAAAATCCTGAAGAAAAGATCAATTTTATAAAAACCAATTTCGGAAATGGTGAGATTTATCTACATACCACTCCGCAAGCCTTCAGCAATTATTTTCTTCTAAAAAACGGGAATTACAAATATAGTGAGGCTATTTTAGCTTATCTGGATCAGGATTTAATTCTTTGGGATGCCTATTATAAATCTGGAAAGTCTTTTTTCACCTCTCCGCTTTATATTCTGTTAGATAACCGACCATTGAAATGGGCTTATTATTTTATGATTATCGCGGCGATCCTCTTTATCCTATTTGAAGGAAAAAGGAAGCAAAGGGCCATCCCGGTTGTAGTTCCACCGGAAAATAAATCTTTTGAATTTACTCAAACGGTTTCGAGTTTATATATTGAACAACAAAAATACCACGAATTGGGTCTCAAGAAGATCGCGCTTTTTATGGAATTTATAAGAAATCAGTATCGCCTGGATCCTTCAAAAGTTGATGAGGATTTTTATAGAAATCTTAGTATTAAAAGTGAAAACGAAATCAAATCTGTAAAAGAGCTTTTTAAAAACATTTTTCAGTTTCAGAAGGACGGTGTAAATGATAAACACGCGTTTTTCAATTTGACCAAAAGTATAAATACATTTAAAAAAAATGATGGAAAATCAGGAGTCGAATCAAAATAAAGAGGAATTAAAGTTTGAGAATAGAATTCCGTTAGAAGGGCTTAAAGAAGCTGTGGAGAGTTTAAAATCCCAGCTATCTAAGGTTATTGTTGGCCAGGATAACTTTGTGGAACTGCTTATCGTAGGCCTTTTGTCTAATGGACATGTGCTGATTGAAGGGGTTCCCGGGGTTGCAAAAACTGTAACTGCAAAACTGTTCGCTAAATGCTTAAAGACGAATTTCAGCCGAATCCAGTTTACTCCAGATTTGATGCCGAGTGATGTATTGGGAACCAATATTTTCAACACCAAACTTTCTGAATTTGAGTTTAAAAAAGGTCCTGTTTTTTCGAATATCGTCTTGATTGACGAGATAAACCGTGCACCCGCAAAAACCCAGGCGGCACTTTTCGAGGTTATGGAAGAAAGACAGGTAACTATGGATGGGAAACTGCACAAAATGGATGCTCCGTTTATGGTGCTGGCAACTCAAAACCCCATTGAACAGGAAGGAACCTATGCCTTGCCTGAAGCGCAACTGGACAGATTTCTGTTTAAAATTGAAGTAGGTTATCCTGAACTTGAAGATGAGGTTAAAATACTTCAAACACATCATGAAAGGAAAGGAAAACTTCCTGAAACTGAAGTGGAAGCTGTGCTGGAACCTTCAAAACTTAAAGAATTGAGAGATCAAATTCATGAGATCATTATCGAAGAAAAACTCCTGAATTATATCGCAGAATTGATAAATAAAACAAGAAATCATCCTCATTTGTATCTAGGTGCAAGCCCCAGGGCTTCAATCTCCGTTATGAATGCTTCCAAATCTTTCGCCGCGGTAAACGGTCGGGACTTTGTCATTCCTGAAGACATTAAAAATTCCCTAAACCCTGTTCTGGCCCACCGACTCATACTTTCCCCAGATCGGGAAATGGAAGGAATGACGGCGGCCAATGTAATAGATATGATCACCCAGTCTGTAGAAATTCCCCGATAGTGCTTAAATTCATCAAATCATTATATTTTGGAAAGAGGGTATTTTATGCACTCTTCAGTATTTCTATACTCTTTCTATTCTCATTCTGGTTTGAGATATTGTATCCCATCACCTGGATTATAGCAACTATCCTGAGTATTCTGATATTCACCGATATTGTAATTCTTTATAATAATTCCGGAATCAAGGCTCAGAGAATCTTGCCCGAAAAATTTTCTAATTCAGACGAAAATACCGTTAAAGTCCATATTCAAAATGAATACGGATTAAGATTATTCGCTGAAGTAATTGATGAAATTCCGGTTCAATTTCAAAAAAGGGATTTTATTAAACGTTTACAGCTTCTGTCTCATAAAACCACAAGCTTTGATTATTCCCTGAAACCTTTAAAGCGCGGAGAATATATCTTCGGAAATCTGAACATTTATATTTCAAGTTCATTGAAACTAGCCAGGCGTAGATATACATTCAATAGAGATCAGCTAGTGAAGGTATATCCTTCCTTTGTACAAATGAAAAAGCTAGACTTCCTCGCCATAGATCAAAAGATGAATCTCCACGGTATAAAGAAAATCCGAAGGATTGGGCATACCATGGAGTTTGAGCAAATCAAAGATTATGTACGGGGTGACGATGTGCGAACCATCAACTGGAAGGCTACTGCTAAACATAAGCAACTGATGGTAAATCAATTTCAGGATGAAAGATCTCAGCCGGTCTATTCCGTAATTGATAGCGGACGCATGATGAAAATGCCATTT
>CAXGBX010000054.1:0-9834 GCA_964008195.1 uncultured Flavobacteriaceae bacterium | reverse complement strand
CCCCATCGCACACATTGTGCTAAGCTGCCACAACCTTAGATTAAATAAATAGACTTTATTAAATGGTCTTTTATTCGCCATAGATGCGCCTATGTACATATTATGATCTACCCCATCTGTTTTATATCTTTCAAAATAATGAGGATAAATTTCCTGAGCCTTAATTTGCCGTCTATCTATGTACCGGGACATCGTCCGGTTTATTTGCTGTACGGTTTCATCATACTTCTTTCTTTGATTATAAACCAGGCCGGTTTCAGGATTCAGCATGTCCATATACTCTTCAACAAGTTTTTTGATTTCTTCAGATTGTTTCTTCAGATGGCTCATTAAAGGATTCACTTCTTTTTTCAGAAGATTAAAAACTTTCTGTTCACTACTAGCATTCAGTTTCTCCAGAAGTTCATTTTTAAAGTCTGAAATTCGATATTTCACCTGATCATAGATAGGCAATTCTTCAATATCATAAGCTTTCTTAATGATGTCAAGTATAATATCCAACTGATCTAAAAGATCCTGTTTAATTGCACTATTTCTGGCTTCAGAAGAAGCAACAATATCTATCTGACCATATAATGGATACACGTCTTTGAAGGAAATATCCTTGAAAGAAGCCAGTCCATCTTTATCATAATCTTTGATAAATTTTTTAGCTTCCTTTTCGAACACCCAAAGTACGCTCGGGTGAATTGAAGTACACTCGCTCTGGATCACCGCTTTTACCCTATTCTCAAAATCATTCCTATTTCTCTCTACAGTTGTAACAATATAAGGTAGAATCTCATCTAGCTTGATTGCATTTATACTATTAAGTTCATTTTTCCTTTCTGATGCAAGTTCCAGTATCCCCAATAGTTTTCCACTCTTGGCAATAGGCGCCAGCAAACAACTTTTTACCTTATTCTTTTTAAGGTTTTTGGCAAGTAGATTTTTATTCTCTTTTATGTAATTATCTACGTTGGAAATCGTGAAGTATGAATTATCATCGATCAATTTTTGAAATCCTCTTTCACAAATACCCGTCTCACAATCGTTCACCATTTCTTCGTCAAGAATAAAGCTTTTGGCTTCCTCATTTTCCATACGCTCAAAAACCATATCTCTACGGTTAAATACCGTAAAACCTACTTTCAGATCTGGAATTTTGTAGATGGACCTAAATATCTCCTGAAGTTTCTGAAGTTCTTCCGCTTCATTCACCTCTTCAAATAACAGGGTTGTCTTTAATTCTGAAATAGCATCATCTATAGTTACATCGGTAAGATTTACAATGGTAAAGCCTTTAAAAATATAAGAATTTGGGGGTATCTTTTCCCTCCATAAATCCAGGTCATCAACATTTTGTAGAAGAAGATCAACATCTTCCTGAGTTACATCTGGTGCAGAATCTTTTTTGATTATTTCGACAAAATCAGCGTTCATCGCGATCCTATAATGCCTTTTGATTCCTTCTTTATCAGGGATATCGTAATACAATGGTCTTGATATGTCTACCTTATAATTATAGTATTGTTTTAGGATCTGGATACATGCAAAAATATAAATATGGTCCCTATCCATATTTCTGAAACTAATTTTAAATTCCTGGCCCGCGTTATCCAGAATCTGCTTTAGTCGTTTTGAATAATTAAAGAGAATATTATGAAAAGGTACTGCTGCAGCCTTAATCTCATTATTTGTTAAAATACTCGGGAAGAGATCGTCGAGTAATATTTTAATGGGTTCTTCATATTTCTTTAAAAGTTTTGGGTCCTCAAAACCTTCGGTAAGCTCTGGATATTTGGAAATATAACCGAGCATATTCTCCATATAATCTTTGGAGATACTACTCTCAATCTCTTCAACTTCCTTTTTATATTGTTCAATAACCCTGTGAAAGCTTATATGAATATCAAAAGGAAAATCTTTTAATTGCTGCATCATAACCAGATAATTTAGTGTAAAATTAGAAGTTATAGAAATCCTTGAACCCGAAGCTGGTTTAAATTAACAATAATTTATACATATTGAATCCCTATCAGGAATGAGTTCTTTATTTTTGTGTAAAACATACATAAATATGAAGAAAATATCAATATTCTTTGCAGCCATCACCCTACTGTTAGCAGGATGTCAGGAAGAGGGTGAAGGATTCTTTCTAAGCGGAAATATCACCGGGGTTGAAGACGGTAAAAAAGTCTATGTTTCTGAATATAATTCAGAAACTAACTCTACCAGTCCACTGGATACAGCTGTAATTAAAGATGGAAAATTCAAGCTGGATATGGCAGAAAAAGATCTTCCCCAGCTTACTTATTTAAAATTTGAGGGGGTGAATGGCAATGTGATTTTCATTTCTGAAAATCAGAAAATCAATTTCGATATTCATAAAGATAGTCTTAGAAATGCCAGGATTAGCGGCGGAAAAGAAAATAAGGCATTATCAGAATATTTAGATCACCTGAATGAATTGACCCGGAAAATGGGAAATATGCAGCAAGAGATGAGACAGGCAATGAATTCTGGTGACACTGCTAAATTTGCCAGTTTACGCAAAACCCAGCTAGAATTTAGGGACAATGATGCGAATTTCAAAAAGGAACTCTTCAATAGAAATAAAGATTCTTATTTAGCAGTCATGCTACTCACCGATATGGTAAAAATGAAGACTCTTTCTAACGCGGAAGTGAGAGAAATGTACAGTGAGGTTTCTGATAGGATCAAGGAAACTCCTATGGCAAAGAACCTGGAAGAGTTCTTAGAGCAGAATAAAGCAATAGAAGTAGGAAGCAAAGCTCCAGAGTTTTCCGGACCGACTCCAGATGGCGAATCGTTAGCTCTAAATGATAATTTGGGGAAAGTTACCATTGTAGATTTTTGGGCTGCCTGGTGTAAGCCATGTCGCGTAGAAAATCCAAACCTGGTGAGAACCTATAATAAATACAAAGATCAGGGGCTTAGCATTGTTAGCGTTTCATTAGATAGACCAGGCCAGAAAGATCGTTGGATCCAGGCTATTGAAGACGATAATTTAGAACAATGGAGCCATGTTTCCAATCTTCAATACTGGAATGATCCCATTGCTAAGAAGTACAAGATTAATGCTATTCCAGCAACTTTTATTCTCGATGAAAATGGTATTATTGTCGCCAAAAACTTGAGAGGCGATGCCTTAGAAAATAAAATTGGAGAGCTTATTCAATAAGTTAGAACTTTATATTCAAGAAAAGCGCCAATTGGCGCTTTTCTTAATTTAGCTCGAAGCCTACATTCACCTTGATATTTATTTCGAGTTCCCCCGGGGCTATCGTCTGCTCACCAGACTTTGCCGAGCTCATTTCTACGACAGCATCCATCCTATATACCGGTTGAAAATTGTTAAAATCCATTTCACTTATAGATACGGCCTTACCAATATCCTGTCCTAAAGGCTGTGCCAGTTCTCTGGCTCTATTCTGTGCATCCAGTACAGCAAGTTTTCTGGCTTCTTTTTTATGTTTATCCATCTCTGAAGACATGAATTGGATTCCGTCAATCCTGTTTAGACCATTTTCCAGCAGGCCTTTCATAATCATCTCATAATTATCAAGATCTCTCAGTTTTATCGAAATCGCCTGATTCGCAACATAGCTATGAGATTTCTTATTATAGTCATAATTCTTATTCAGGTTTACATATTCTGTATTAATATCTTTACTATCAATATTTTGTGATTTTAAATATGTGATCACCTTCGCAACTACTTCATCGTTCTGCTTTTTAACTTCGGTTGCTGAGGCGCCTTCATGCTCTATTCTAGACTTAATCAGAACTTCATCGGGCTCTACTTTTACTTCTCCTTCCCCGGTTACCGTTACCATAGATCTTTGGAGGTTCTGTTGAGCTACCATAGGTATTGCGGCTAAAATAACAAGGACAATAAATATCTTCTTCATTTTAATAAGTTTTTAGTTTCTGGTTAGTGTATTCAATAAGAATACCAAACTATATATATCCTGTTCTTTGTAGTAAAAAAAGGATGAGAATGGGGATTGCCAGTAGGATAACCATTAGCAAATGACTTTCAAAAACCCAGGGAGCAAATAAGATCGTAAGAAAATATCCGCCTGCAGCTCCACCAAAATGGGCGTCGTGACCAATATTATCAGCTCTTCGCTTCATCCCATAAATGGTATAAAACAAATAACCTATTCCGAAGACATAAGCCGGGACAGGGATAATAAAAAATAACCCTAAAGTCATATCTGGTTGTAGCAGGATCGCAGAATATAAGATTCCCATTACTGCGCCGCTCGCTCCAACGGCGGTATAGTTTAGGTCATTTTTATGAAAGTAATATGATAATAGATTACCAAGCAAGAGACTTCCCAGGTAAATGATTAGAAATGCCGGGGCACCAATCCCATAAATAACCACATTTGCAAAAAAATAAAGCGTTAGCATATTCACGAAAAGGTGGCCTGGATCTACATGAAGAAAACCGGAAGTGAATATTTGAAATTTCGAGCCGTTTTTGATATCAGCTACATTGAATTTATATTTATTGAAAAACGTCTGATCGCTGAAACCTTTAAAAGAAATTAGAACATTTACCGCAATAACGGCCAGCGTCACAAGACTTAATTCTCCCATATTTGCTTAAGTTTAGTTTCAAATATACCATATATTTGCGGAAAGAATTTTTATGCAAGGCTTAGTTTTCTGGTTAATCTACCCTATCCTTTGGCTTATTTCCATTTTACCTTTCCGGCTTTTCTATATGGTTTCAGATATGGTTTATATACTGGTTTATCATATAATAGGTTACAGAAAAAAAACCGTTCGAGAGAACCTGGAACTGGTCTTTCCAGAAAAATCAAAATCAGAGATAAATAGCATTCAGAAGAAATTCTACAAGCATATGTGCGATATGTTTCTGGAAATGATTAAAAGTATTTCTATTTCTGAAAAGGAAATTGAAAAACGCTTTACATTCACCAATATTGAGTATTTAAGATATTTGGAAAGCCTGGACAAAAGCCTGGTAGTTATGCTTGGCCATTATGCAAGTTATGAATGGATCAATGCGCTCCAACTATATGGTTTGAAATACAGAGCCTATGGAGTCTATAAGAAAATTAAGAATAAGCAGTTTGACGATCTTGCCAAAAGAATTCGAGAAAGGTTTGGAGGAAAACTGATTACCACTACTGAAACTACCACTACCATCCGCAACAATATGAATAAAGGAATTCTGGGAAATTATGCTATGATAGCAGATCAATCCCCCAAACTTAGCAGAGCCAGAACATGGATTGATTTTATGGGAATTAAAGCTCCTGTTTTCGAAGGATCAGACAGACTGGCGAGAAAAATGGATATGGTGGTACTTTATCTTCATGTAGAAAAGGTTGGACGTGGATATTATCAGGCAACTTTAAAGCCGATCACTGAAGATGCTCCTAATGAACCTGAACATGCCATTACAAAAAAATTCGTTGAATATCTAGAAGAGCAAATTTATAATAAGCCTGAATATTATTTATGGACTCATAAACGATGGAAACACCGCAATGAGCCCATTCCTGAAAATGCTGTGGTGATTGATTAAGCTATAATAGCTTCAATTTCCTGAATCATTTTTTGCGCTAGCTCATCTGCCTCTTTCTGTGACTTAGCTTCAGTATAAATTCTAATTATTGGTTCGGTATTCGATTTTCGAAGATGCACCCAATTTTCAGGAAAATCGATCTTAACACCGTCAACCGTAGAAATTTCTTCATTGGAATGTCTTTTTTCAACTGCTTTAAGTACACCGTCTACATCTAAATCTGGAGTCAATTGAATTTTATTCTTACTCATAAAATAAGCCGGGTAGCTCTTTCTAATTTCTGAAACTTTCTTCCCATTTTCAGCCAAAAAAGTTAGAAATAAGGCGGTACCCACCAGGCTATCCCTTCCGTAATGTGATTCTGGATAAATAATTCCTCCGTTACCTTCACCTCCTATTACTGCATTATTATCTTTCATGAGTTTTACCACGTTCACTTCTCCAACAGCGCTCGCCTCATAACTCCCTTGATGCTTTTCTGTAATATCCCTGAGCGCTCGAGAAGAGGATAAATTACTTACCGTATTTCCCGGTTTTTTTGACAACACATAATCTGCACAGGCCACAAGAGTGTATTCTTCACCAAACATTTCCCCATTTTCATCTATAAAAGCCAATCTATCTACATCTGGATCTACTACAATACCAAAATCTGCATTTTCCTTTTTTACCAGATTACAAATATCCCCCAGATGCTCCTTTAAGGGTTCTGGATTATGCGGAAAATGACCATTTGGCTCACAATAAAGCTCTACTACCTCTACTCCCATCTTTTTCAATAAGGCAGGAATTGCAATTCCTCCAGTAGAATTAACAGCATCTATAACTACTTTAAATTTCTTTTCGGATACTTTTTCAGCATCAACCAGCTTGAGATTTAAAACTTCTTCTATATGTTTTTCTATATAATCATCAATAATTGAAATTTCACCAAGATGATCAACTTCAGAAAACTCAAAAGATTCACTTTCAGCTATTTTTAAAATTTCTGCTCCCGCTTCTCCATCTAAAAACTCTCCTTTATTGTTAAGTAATTTCAAGGCATTCCATTGCTTTGGATTGTGACTGGCGGTTAGAATAATTCCACCATCAGCTTTTTCTTTGGGCACAGCTACTTCTACTGTTGGGGTGGTAGACAAGCCTAGATCAATTACATCAATTCCTAAACCGGTAAGAGTATTCATAGTCAATTCCTGAATCATCTTTCCAGATATTCTGGCATCTCTTCCTACTACCACTTTTAGGTTTTCTTTTCCGGATTCATTTTTCAACCATGTTCCATAGGCAGCAGCAAATTTAACGGTGTCCAACGGAGTTAAATTGTCGCCAGTTTTACCACCGATGGTTCCTCTAATTCCAGAAATTGATTTTATTAAAGTCATTTATTTTTAATTTTAAAATGTAATTATAAAAAAATGTAGGGAATTCTATATTCAACAAATATACAGGGCTGCCTTTCTTCTATCCAAAACTTAACAAAAATTAACCCTCATCTGCTATAATTTGTATCTTCCCCTAATGAACTTTTTGGCACATATCTACTTATCTGGGGAAAATGACGAAGTGAAAATTGGCAATTTCATGGCAGATTCCATAAAAGGCAAAAAATATCTGAAATATTCCAAAGATTTGCAGAAAGGGATCATACTTCATCGCGCGATAGATTATTATACTGACACGCATCCTATTTTTAGGGAAAGTACTCAAAAGCTATTTCCGGTCTACGGGCATTATAGCGGGATTATAGTCGATATTTTTTACGACCATTTTCTTGCCGCCAATTGGAAAAAATATTCTGATACACCGCTAGAGCAATATACTCTTCAATTTTATAAACTACTGGAAGATAATTATGAGGTGCTTCCAGTAAAAGTGAAAAACTTTTTACCCTATATGATTCGGGATAACTGGTTGTTGAGTTATGCTGAAATTGAAGGGATAAGAAAAGTACTGGCAGGGATGAATAGACGTACTGGAAGAAAATCCAATATGCATCTGGCAATAAAAGAACTGCAGGATCACTACGCCGAATTTGAACAAGAATTCAAAGATTTTTTCGAGGATGTTATGGAATTCTCTGAATTGAAGATCGATGAGATTATGATAGCATAGCTAAATTAATTGCCAGAGAGGAGATATATTTCTAATCGATAATCAACATTCTTTTATCGATTTTTCAGATATCTAGAAATCTATATTGAAAAAAATGATTGTGGAAATATTACTCAGAGGGTGTGGATTACTAATCAACAAAAAAACCGATTTTAAGCTAGCTTAAAATCGGTTTTTTTGTTGAACTAAAGGTGTTAAGCCCAGTACCAATATCCATTGTATAACCGAACTTCTCTCCAACCATAGGTGCCAAAGTAGAACCAGGCGTCTGAATACCGTAAGACAGTTAAACCATTAATAGTATAGTATTCACCATTTATATAATTAGTTCCAGACCCACTATCTTCTGCTGGATACATGGTGTTTATTCCCTGAATGTCACCATTAGATAGTGAACTTCTTTGTGCACTATATAAAGAACCGTCAGTTCTTGTTATAGTTGGTTCTCCATTTTTAGAGAATGAATAAGGACTATACATCATAATAGACCCAAAGTCCAGGTTTGTAGTGAATTCATCTCCATCGTAACCAGCACTTACATAGGTTTCAAAATTATAACTCCTACCGCTTTGAATATTATCGAAATGTATGGTAACATGTTTATCTCTATCCACACGACTTTGCTCATGCCATAAGCCTACAGCGTGTCCTATCTCGTGAATAGTATTTCCCGTAGAACATGCACTGGCAAGAGTAATTTCTTGTCTTCCCCCAGTCATTCCAACGTAAGAAGAACAGCCAGATCCCGGTGTAAAATAAATATAATTAGACTGCCCTGAACGCTTTACAAACTCTAAGTTTGTATTCGCTTCCCAGTGGCTAATCGCATCATATACTCTATTTTTATCAGGTAAGCTCCCATCTATATCATAATACACGGTATTATCTGTCCAATACGCTGACGTACGGCCAACACTCTTATCTGCTGGGACCTCATTGAGATCATAAACCAGTTTTACCGGACTCTTAGAAGACTTCCCATTAGGGATGATGATGTCTCCCTGGTAAATATATTTACCATTCACATTTTCTACTGGCATCTTCATACCTGTATAATAAATGTCTGTGACAGCTCCTTTGGAGTCAGGATAGGCAACTTCTACCAAAGGATCGTTTGAATTAATTTTTTCTGTTTGATTTTGATTTTCAACTTGAATTTCTTCTGATACGGGGTCATCGCTACAAGCAATTATTGATAATACTGGTAGCCAGAAGAATAATTTCAATTTTCTCATAAGTAGGGTGTTAAATTTTAAAGTTTAAATTTATTTAGTTTATTTTCATTCAGTGATTTACAAGCTTCATACCAAAAAAATTAACCAAAAATTAAGTTGAAATTTTAACAATTAAATTCTTACAAAAAATCATTTTATAGGAATTTCATTTTACTGTTGGCAATTCACTTAACAGTATTTATTTCGCATTTCAACCCTTAGAGCCTCTGTATTTAGGCTTATTTATCAAAATTATGTAAGGTTTTTCCTGCCTTAAATAACTGAACTTCAAAATCTAACATATAATTAATTTTTAATTTCAAACAAATTTATTTGGGCTAACACATAAAAAAAGCTGTCCAAAAAGATTCGGACAGCTCCACACATTCCACAATGGAATGAGTATTTAACCCGCAAAATTAGTCACCCCCCGGTTTAATAATTATTACGGGTTAATTCTTAAAGATTATTAATTGGTACTACAAGCATTAACTTCAATTCTTACGTAGAACGAATAATCAAAATCTGCAGTTGTGGTAAATTCCTCAAAAATATCAGGAGCATTACCATCTGGTGGACTAACAGAAGTTTGAGCTACACATGATATTTCACTTCCACTCTCATCTCGAACTTCAATTATATAGTCATCTGCAGAGAAACCTTCGTTTAAGATAACTGTTATTACCGGGTCTAAATTTTCACTCAACTGAACGGTAATACTACCTATCCTGTCGTCAAAGGTTCCACCTTCCGGAATTAGGCCATAAGGATCTGGAAACTCACCAGTGGGCTGGGTAATTTGCACAAAGCCAGTGGTGCCCGAAAGATAATACTTACTACAACCGGCATCTGCTATACCAATTTCACAAGTTTCGGGACAACCATTATTAGAGACTGGACCTGCTTCTTCAACACACTCATCAACTCCATTTAGCACTC
>CAXGBX010000053.1:0-9866 GCA_964008195.1 uncultured Flavobacteriaceae bacterium | reverse complement strand
GGAATTCATAAAGTAGATCCTAAGAAAATAGTGACTCTAATCTCTTCAGAATCTGAAGCTATAAATAAGGCTGTAGAAATCGCTCCAGAGAATTCGCTAATTGTCCTATGTAGTGATTCTGTAAGTGATTCTCTGGATCTTCTGAAAACAATGAAAGCCAATGAAGAAAAATCAAAAAAAAATATGCCAAGAAGATATAAATTCAAATCCCGGTCAATAACGAAATCAAAATTATCGGATTCTAAAATTTAAATATCTCTTTTACTATCTAAGGTTGATATTTTAAAATATTAGGTTTTTATGATTTTCATTTTTTACATAAATAGTTTTATCGCTGCTTACGAGTATATTCAGATAGGAAGATCTATTTTTAACTGATTTTTGGGCGAAAATGCAATTACAAATCGAAATCAAAATATCTTAATTTTTATGTAATGCCTTGAGCTCTTAATTAGAGAAATTGAAAAATATAAAGGAAGAATCCCGGAAATTTTCTATCCGGAATAAGTTTTAAATCTCCTTTAAACAATCAATATTATCTAAACTACTTATCTCCTCAATAATTCCTGTTTCAGAATTTGCCCTCCAGGCTTTTTTGATATTCTGAATAGTATCATTTTCAGTTTTTTCGACAATGGCTATAATTTCTTCTGGAAGAAAATTCTCTTTCTCGCAATATCCAATGGTAATATAATAAGCTTCCGGAAGGTGATTTATCTTAAGTGTATCAAGAATTGAAAGAACCTCTTGATTTTCTTTATTCCTGATGATTTTATTAAATAAAATAATTGTTTCATCATTACGCTTCAACTGAGTAATTCGATGCGAAGGTTCTGTCCCAGTTCGTATGTAGGAGGTATCCGAAACTTTTTTATAATCTCTGAATAATGCTAATTCTTTGTAGTTTGAGAAGGTCTGATCATTTTCTTCTGAAATATCAGCCCTCTTTGAATTTTCACAACTAATGATGAATATAGACAAAACGAAAACGGTAATTAATTTTCTCATAATTCTCTGATTTCTGCGCAATGATTTAATGCTGCTATAGATGTAAATTAGTGCCTAGGTACCTATTCAATATTAACAATTTTCAGGCCGAAATAAAGAAAATGAGTTGCTTTAGTCTTCCCAACACCCATTCAGAAAGAAATTTAATTGGAAAGAATCTCTGTTTTCTGAAAATAATTGTTCAAAAATTTATTTCATTTATAGTGCCGACTATTGACAATGAATTTTCATTAATAGTTTTGACGTATTGAAATTATAATTTGCTCGTTCTAAAAGTAATCTAAAACTCTTTCCCATAAACTCTGGAAATGTAAATATACCCACACCTATATTATTTCAATTACCTGGTATCCATAATTGCCTCATGCATGCAAAATTTTTAGGTCTAATTATATCTTGAAATTAACATATCTGCAGTACTCATATACTCAAATGGATTTTTTTCACTCCATCCAATATAATTCAATCTAACCGTTTTATTTTGAGTTACATAAAACCTGAATTCAAAGATTAAAACACTTTGCTCAAAATAACCTAAGTATGTATTTCTAAAATATCTATCACTTCCGGGTATCATCCCCTGATCTATTATATCAAAACCTTGAAGATCACCATAAACCCCTTTGGGAGGCTTGATACTCATGATTTCAAATTTGCTTAGATAGTCATTTTTAGTTGATATTTTTTTTGATTCTTCCCATGTGCCACCCATGTTTTCTACTATGAAATCAACATTAGCTTCATGATTTTTATTTTTCAAATTTTCAAAAAATGTCTTTACTATTTTGTTTGCTTCTTGTAAAGATTGATCGGTAGGAGTTTTTCTAAGATCTAGAACTTGTGACTGACAAAAATTAAATCCAGCCATGAATACCAAAATTAAAGCATAACTTTTCTTCATTGATTAAATTTTAGGTTAAGTATTTTGCTATAATACGAATTTCATCAATGAATTTGAGTTAGTGAAAAGTTTTGTTCAATAGAATTGAAAATTAGTTTCTCATTTAAGATAAAACATAAAAATAAATACTCACAAAATGAGCAAAAGTACCCAGTAGTACAAAGACATGAAAAACAGCGTGGTTATATGGAATCCTTTTCAGCATAAAAAGTATAGCGCCAATGGTATATGAAATTCCACCGGCAAACAACCACCTCAATCCCTGAGTGGAAAGGTTTTCAATTAAAGGATTGATCGCGAAAATTATTAGCCAGCCCATGGCGACGTATAAGATAGTAGATAACAATTGAAACCTACCAGCATAAAATAGCTTTAAAATTACCCCAAGCAAAGCTATACTCCACACCACCCAGAAAATGGTCCAACCAACAAAGCCTTCTAAAGTGATCAATGCAAAGGGGGTATATGTTCCGGCGATAAGAATATAAATTGCAGCATGGTCCAGAATATTCAATCTACTACGCAGCCTATTGGTTTTAGCGCTGTGATAAAAAGTAGATGCCGCATAGACCAAAACCATACTGACTCCAAAAACAATAAAGCTAACCAGCGCTTTTACATCGTCAAACCGGCTGGCTTTAACAATGAGCATAATGAGCGCCACAATACTCAAAACAAAGCCGATACCATGAGAAATTACATTTAATCTTTCTTCTTCCGGCGGGTAAAATTTAGGATTTCCGAGGCTGCCCATTTTTTTACTCAAAATTAAATATATCTAACGGAACAGCTACTAAAACTACGTTAATGAAGCTATTATTTTTAAAATCTGTTCTGAATACTATTCAGGAATCTTCATAATTGTTTCCACTCCTTCTGCATTTTCCTTATTTCTTATTTCAAAATAATAATTCTTTTTGTAGAGGTTCTGTAAACGGTCATTGATATTCCTTAAACCCACTCCTTTTTGCATCAATATAGCATGGGACTCAGATACCGGAGCTCCGTCATTTTCTACTTTTATCACCAGCATCTTATCTTCCTCGTAAATATGCACTAGAATCTTAAGGTCTGTATGGTTATAAGAATAGCCGTGCTTTATGGAGTTTTCAATAATCGGTTGTAACAACATCGCAGGAATTTTTTTCAACATCAATGATTCATCAATTTTTTTAGTAATAGTCAAATGATCAGAAAAACGAACATTTACGATATTGAGATAGTATTCGAGGATTCTTAGTTCTTCATCCAGGCTAATTCGGTTGCGATCGCTATTATAAAGGATTTCCCTTAAAAAATCACTTAGATCTGCAATAGTATCCTTCGCTTTATTTGTATCCATATCAGTTAGGACCGCTATGGAATTTAAAGTATTAAATAAAAAATGCGGTTGTAATTGCGAGGAAAGCATTTTCATTCTTGTATTCACTAATTGGGATTCTAGCTTTGAATGCCTTTTTTCAGCTTCTTTTACCTGTCGTAAATAATAATAGGTATAAATGATAAAGATCATTGCGAAATAGATCAAAAAATTGAGATCTATCACGTAGATAAAAGCATTGATACTCTTCCGAAGATTAAAATCTGCAATATCAATACGTCCCGCGATAATGGAATAAAAATCAAAAATAAACCTGATGATTAGTCCGATAAGTATAGAAAAGAGGGTATGAATGGAAATGATCTTGACCCAGGGATAGTTTTTATTGAGGAACCTTTTTGTACTTATGGCGATAAGCGTCATATAGCTCACCACAATTATATAGTCAAATAGAAGATTATGGACTAAAAACTCTGACCAGCTAAAATTTTCCACTCCTTCTGGCGCCTTCATATATGTTCGCATATAAGCAACCTTAACGAGTAAGACCAGGTCGAACAGCAAATAAAAGCCGGCCAGTAATAAAACCAGTTTAAAATCTATATACTTTTTTTTGAGTGTTGAAAGGCTCATCTTAAATTCCTATTTTTTCCAGAAATTCTTTTTTGTGGGACTTACTAACGTGTAGTAGTTTTCCATCAGTCATTTTAGCATCTATTTCTGAATATTCTGAATGCACTATTTCATTTACATAATTTAGGTTAGCAATAGTTGATCTATGAATCCTCACAAAAATATTACTGTCCAGGATTTCAGCCAGATTGTTTAAAGACTCCCGAAGCACATATTTTTTTGAGTCGGTAAATATTTCAGCATAATAACCGGATGCCTGTATATATAAAATATGATCTGGATCTACCAATGCCGTTTTATTACCTTGTTTAACCGGTATTTTAGAGACTGAATTCAGTTGAAGCCCCCCCTTGGAATATTCATGGAAAAATTCAACCAATCGCTTCTCAAAATTCTGGTTTGCTTCCGTTTTAGTAGTTTCAAGTACTTTGGCAATAGTTTTAAAAAACCGCTGGTCTTTAAATGGTTTCAGGAGAAAGTCTGTGGCCTCCACATCAAAAGCTTTCAAGGCATAATTATCATAGGCAGTCACAAAAATAACGATGGGTTTCGGAGAAATTTCAACTTTTTTAAGCACCTCAAAACCATTCATATCTTTCATGTTGATATCCAGGAAAATAAGATCTGGCTTATCGGTATTTATTCTTTCAATCGCAGTACGGCCGTTGGAACACTCCCCAATTACATCAATTGCCTCTACATCTTCCAGTAGATTTAGAACTCGCTTTCTGGCCAGTTCTTCATCGTCAATTACAAGTGCTTTCATTTGCTATACTTCCGTTAATACATACAATTTAAAACTATTTGAACATTTCTATTGAAAATTCTTCAGATTCATTACTTCATTTATAGGAAATGTATGTCCGCTTAATGTCCAGTAAGGTCATATAAGAGTTATAATGTCACGTTGAGCGCAGTCGAAACGTTTTTGTCTTTGCCTTCGACTGCGCTCAGGCTGACAAAACCTGCATTACGACAACAACCGGATATACATACATAAAATTATAATTTTCAGCATAACATTAATTTTTTCCATTCCGAATAAAGGGCTATCAAAATTGAGATTCTGATAGCCCTTACTAAAACTCAAACAACTAATTTAAAAATTGGATCCTAATTATTTGATGCTACAGTTGTTCTTGCAACTGATCTTGGATCCAGCTTAACATTTCGCTTTTGCTTACCGTTTTCCAGTTTTATTTTGTAAGCTTCCTTCTCTAATATTTCACCTCTTCCCGAAGCGATATACTTATTGGAAGTCATACTCCAGCCCTGGTTAGACATATACAAGTCTCTTCTCACATCTAGAGGTAAAACTATATCTTTAAACTTCTGATAGGTTTTTACGAGTTCCCCGTCACCGTTAAAGTCGGCTGTTAAACGCCCATTGGAACTACTAAGAGTTACTTGATAAGAGGTGTACTTGTCACCCTCAAATTCGGTTATGAAATTATTGATGTCGAAATTCGCTTTCATAAATGCGATAGGATCTTTAGAAAACTCACCAGTGTATGCCTCGTTTACAGAATAAGAAAAACTGTCTCCATTTTGAGTGATTTTAGCATCTAGCGGAGTAAATCCTACTGTAGCTTCTTCCAACTGAGTAATTTTCTGGTCTTGTGCAGTTCCTACAAAGGTTACTGCAATGAACAATAAAGAAAAAATGAGTGTTTTCATGATGAATGATTTTTTTAATGAATAATGATTTTTAACTGTTAACTAATTGATCAATGAATTATTAATACCACTAATTTACAGTAGATTAACCCTCTTCCTATGGAAATGATTTCAACAGCTTCATTATTGTATATAAGTGACCTGTTATGGCACTTAATACAAGTAAAAAACTTTATTTTCTCTGATTATAAATTTTGACGTGTTCACCGCTTTTAAAAAGTGATTCACCATATAAAGCCGGCGCTTTAGTTCAAAACAGCAAATAATTGAATGCCAGAAATTTTTATAAATGATTTTTTATCTTCCGTAAAATTCTTTTGAAAATGAAACCCACAGAATATATAGAACTGGCCTTTAAAAAATTAATCCCAGCCCCCTTTACACTGGCAGTTCTTTTGAGCTTGTTCACTATTCTAATCGAATTTTTCTTCACTGGTGAGAGAAGTTTTGAATCTATGGGCGATATTCTTGGATATTGGCAGAACGGTATGTGGGATCCCAGTTTACTGGTTTTTGCTGTACAGATGATGCTAATTTTGGTATTGGGCCACGTTTTGGTACTTACCAGACCTGTTGACTGGATCACTAGGAAACTTACTAGTTTGGTAAATGATAATCCCAGCGCGGTAATCATGGTTTCGGTATCCACTATGCTGGTTGCATTCTTCAATTGGGGCCTGGGACTTATATTTGGGGCTATCATGGCCCGCAAAGTTAGGGAAGCTGCCAGCGATCGCGGATTTAAAATTAATTATCCGCTGGTGGGTGCTGCGGGCTATGTAGGACTCATGGTATGGCACGGTGGTATAAGTGGAAGTGCGCCATTAAAAGCTGCGGAAAACGGGCATATTGCAGGACTTTTCCCCGATGACCCAAACTTACAAATCCTTGGGCAGTTACCAGATAGTATTCCTACGGAAACTACCATCTTTGCCCCGTGGAACCTTACACTTTTTGGGATCTTGCTAATACTGGTACCTTTGGTGCTTTGGTTGATTAGTAGGCAAACTGAAAGTAAAAATGTGGAATTCCAATCTAAAGACATAACAAAAAGCACAAAGCTTATTGAAGGCGCTGAAAGACTTGATCATTCCAAATGCCTCAGCCTTGTCTTTGGTATCCTTTTAATGGCTGCATTTCTTATTAGCTACGGCTCCAATCTCCATTCAGCAAATATTACCCCCAATATGCTCAACTTCTTTATGCTTGCGCTTTGTATTTTATTACACGGTTCATTTGCTTCTTTTCTTAACGCATTAGGTGAGGCTATTGGCGGTGCTTCGGCAATTTTGATACAATTTCCCTTGTATTTCGGAATTATGGGAATTATGCGAGAGACAGGAATGGTAGGGAATATTGCTGGTTTCTTTGTAAGCTTTGCATCTGATCTCAGTTTACCTGTTTATACCTTTTTTAGTGCTGGTCTTGTGAATATTTTCGTGCCGAGCGGTGGTGGACAGTGGGCTGTACAAGGCCCTGTTGTTTTAGAGAGCGCATTGAAACTCGGTGTCCCTCTCAATAAAGCGATCATGGCATTTGCATATGGAGACCAAATCACAAATATGCTCCAGCCATTCTGGGCATTGCCATTACTGGCGATTACAAAGTTAAAAGCAAGAGAAATCCTTCCTTATACTTTGGTATTAATGCTTTTAGGAATGCTGGTATATATAACCGGTTTGCTACTAATTTGAGGTTAATTTGAATTCTCCAGATAAGCTCTAATGAAGCTTTTGATGATATTTGATTTATGATCGAAGATTAATGAAAGCGGAAATTTCTCAATGCTTTGCTGAAAACAGCACACAAAAAAGGGCCGTGACTATCATTTCAGAATTGACCCTTTTCCTCTTTCTACTATATATTTCAAAAATAATTTGAATAACAAATTCACACATTAAGCTACTTAAAAGAAATCAATATAAATATGTTATGGGCATTATGATAATCCTGAAATATTGGAAGTTTATATTATCCATAGAACACGGTATTGGGTTGCTTAAACTTAAAATTCACAAAACTTATAAAATTTCTGATGCCTAAATATGTCAAAAAGAAATCTAATGTCAGTGAGCTTATTTGAAACGTTTTTGTCTTAGCCTTCGACTGCGCTCAGGCTGACAAAATCTGCATCAAGACAAAGATATATTTAGAAATTTTAATAAAGCACCCTAAACCTGATGGTTCCCTGAATTTCTTTTAATTCTTTTATTACGTCAGCATTGTATTCTTTATCAATATCAGTGATTACATAACCAATAGTTTCATTGGTTTTAAGATATTGACCAACAATATTGATATCATGAGCGGCCAGTATTCGGTTAATATGAGCAATAATACCAGGTTTATTATGGTGTATATGGATAAGCCTGTGCGCGTTTTCCAGAATTGGCAACTGTAAATTGGGAAAGTTTACAGAATTTGTAGTGCCTCCGGTATTTATATAATTAATGATCTTACCAGGCACGAAATTTCCGATATTTTCCTGGGCTTCCTGAGTACTGCCACCAATATGTGGGGTTAAGATAAGGTTTGGCAAGCCTCTCAAGGGAGATTCAAATTCATCCTGATTGGTTTTGGGTTCTTTTGGAAATACATCTACCCCAGCCCCGGTTATCCTTCCAGATTCCATATGCTTTCTTAAAGCATCTACATCTACCACCTGTCCCCGAGCTAGATTCAGAAAAATTGAGCCTTTTTTCATCCAGCTAAACTCCCTGTCGCCAATCATATTTTTATTCTCATTTCTACCATCTACATGCAGGGTAACGACATCCACTTTTTCAAATAATTCCTGAAGACTACTGCATTTAGTGGCATTTCCTAAAGCAAGTTTTTCCACCAGATCATAATAATACACATCAAAACCAATGGCTTCAGCCACTACAGATAATTGCGCACCAATATTACCATAACCTACGATACCCAGTTTCTTTCCTCTTATTTCATAACTGCCACTTGCAGATTTATTCCATTCCCCATTATGCATTTCTGCAATACGGTCTGGAAGGTTTCGCATTAAGAGAATAATTTCTCCAATGGCCAATTCTACTACAGACCTGGTATTACTGAAAGGTGCATTAAAAACTGCAACTCCTTTTTCAAGACAGGCTTCAAGGTCTATTTGATTGGTGCCAATACAAAATGCGCCTACAGCGATAAGTCGGTTTGCATTCTCCAGTACTTTAGCTGTTAAATTAGTTTTAGACCTAATTCCCAGCACTGAAACATCTTTTATCTTTTCAGCAAGTTCATCTTCATCTAACGCACCCGAAATGGTCGTAACATTATAACCTTCGTTCTTCATAATGGCCACGGCATCTACGTGAACGTTTTCCAGTAATAACACTTTTATCCTGTTCTTAGGATACGATATAGCTTTATTCATTTTATGAAGGTATAAGAATTCATCAAGACTTGGTGTAATATGATCTGCTTTATCAAGCACATCATCACGCTCTATATTTTCGGTAAAAGCATAGAATTTATTGGCTAGGCCTGCCGCTTTAATCTCATAATCGTTGTAACCGTCTCCAATCACATATACATCACCCTTCAGGCCCATTTTCTTCAGAAGCTCCACTTTGCCGTTATTGGAAGAAAGTACATTGTCCTGATCAAAACCGGTAATATTTCCATCTTTATCGAAAGAAAAAGTATTGGCATATACATTGGCTTCTTTCACCCCAAGTTCACTTACAATGGGTACAATTACTTCTTTAAATCCATTGGAAATAATATAGATATTATCTCTATGTTCTTTAAAGAATTCCTCATTTCTTACAAATGAAACTGAGATTTGATCTTTTAATTTTTCAACCAGTTCCGGAATGGCACTTTTGTTTGCTTCCAGAATATCCAGCCTTTTTTCAAGTGATTCCCTAAAGGCCAGCTTCCCTCCCATGGCAAGATCTGTAAGTTCTTTCAACTCCTGAAGTTTCTGATCTTTCTTAGGGTGTTTTGCCAGAGATATTTCCCCAAGTACATCTAATGCTTCTACCTGGGTAAAAGTACTGTCGAAGTCAATCACAAAATGCTTTTGATTTTCCATACTTTAATTGAAATTTCTAAAAATGAAGTAGTAAAACTAAAGCTTTTTATCCCATTATAAAACAGGGTAAACACGTTAGAAAAGCAGAATTATATATTCTGCAATAAAAGACTCTTAAAATTCGAATTCTAAAATTTCAGAATATTAAATGATATATTTTTTCATTAAATTCAGAAAAGAGAATTAATTTTTTCAGAAATAAAAAAAGCCGGGTACTAATCCGGCTTTTGTTTGGGCTAATTCAATGATTAAAAATTAATATTGAACATTTAGTT
>CAXGBX010000052.1:0-9891 GCA_964008195.1 uncultured Flavobacteriaceae bacterium | reverse complement strand
TTGAAAACACGGTTTCTTCTTCAGGTACTGCGCTTACACCGGAACAGATAAGGCTAATTAACAGGCTTACCAAGAATATTACGGTACTTTTTGATGGGGATGCTGCCGGTACGAGGGCCTCTCTTCGCGGAATAGATCTAATTCTTGAACAGGGAATGAACGTAAAAGTTTGTCCGTTTCCAGAGGGGGAAGATCCAGATAGTTTTGCCCGTTCTAATTCGGAAGATGAATTGCGTGAATTCCTGGAAGAAAATTCTTATGATTTCATCACCTATAAAGCTTCGTTGCTTATGGATGAGGCTAAGAATGATCCGGTGAAAAAGGCAGGGCTTATAAGGGACATGGTGAACAGCATTGCAAAGATTCCTGATAATATCCAAAGGGAGGTTTATTTGCAGGAATGTTCTAGGATCATGGATATTAATGAGGACGTGCTCTATGCCACGCTGGCTCAAATTGAGAATAAAGGTACCAGTTCTTCTGGGCAGCCTAAGAAGAAAAAAATGGAAGTGGTCAAGGAGGAAGCTGCTCCAAAAACCAGGGTAGACCCATTATATGAGCTTGAGCGTAAAATTATTAGCCTTTTAGTGCTTTACGGAAGAGAGGAGGGGCAGTTTCATGATATTTTGCTGAAGCAGAACGAACATGGCGAAATGATCTATGAATCAGAAGTTCAGGAAGCCAAGGTATTTGAAAAGATATTTCTTGATCTTCAGGAAGATGAAATTGAATTTACCAATGAAGATTTTAAAGAATTGTTTCTTCTTCTTATAGAGAAGCTTAACAGTGAAGACGAATTTGGTGTGGAAATGATCATTAATGATATCGAGGAATCCCAGGCAATGAAACTAACAGATATATTAATGGAAGAGGAGCAATATGAACTCCATGATTGGGGAAGACATGATATTCCTGTTAAAACCAAAGATAAGGGCGTTTCACAATACGTAACCCAAACCATACTTTCTTTAAGAAGGCATCTGGTTGGTAAAAAGATTAGCGAACTGGTAGAAGAAATAAAGAATGTTGATTCTGAACCAGACAGAACCGACAAAATCCAGGAAATAATGAGTTATACAAATCTGAGTACTATTTTATCAGACAGGCTTGGGCGTGTTATGTAGTATTCAATTGCAGTAATCTGGATTGCGTGATCAAATCTGCCACATTATCCACTTTCAATTTTTTCAATAAGCGGGTTTTGTACGTACTAACCGTTTTTTCGTTGATATCCAGCGCTTCCGCAATATCTTTGTTTCTTTTTCCTGATGAAAGCAGGTTCAATACTTCAGATTCCCTGGTAGAAAGCTTTTTAAATTTCGTAATCAAACTCTTACCCCTGGAAATCCCTGAATTTAATTTTTCGGTAATGCTACGGTTTAGATAAATCCCTCCACGGGCCACCTGATAAATCGCTTTCTCTAAAGTTTCGTTATCTGTGTTTTTCGAGATATAGCCCGATGCACCGGCTTTAATGGCGCTTAATGCATACATTTCTTCAGGATGTGAGCTAAAAATCAAAGTTTTGACTTCCGGATACTCCTGTTTAATACGTCTTATGGCATTGATTCCGTTTATTTGTGGCAGGTCCAATTCCACGATCAATACATCTGGTGCATCTTTTTCCAGTTTACTGAATAACTGGGTTCCGCTCCCAACTCTTCCTGTTACCTGTAGTGCCGGATTGTTTTGAAGTACACATTTTACACCTTCCAGGATAATGGGATGGTGATCTGCAATTAATACTCGATACATGATTTTTGAGTTAAAAAACAAGTTCCGGGGTAACTCGTTGAGTTTTGTCAACCTAAAATAATGCTTTGAGGTTGCAAAACAGGTAAGAGCTAAAGATATTCGATAAGATGTTTATTTCCTTAGATAAACGGGTATCTCGCAAACCGGAATAGGTAACATTTTATGCTGATTGGCATTGTTCAATCGGGTGTAAATATTGAAAACTTCCTGTTGCCTTCCTTCAAAATCACTAGCTGATTTTCCCGCGTCTGATTGTTTCATGGCCCACTCGAGTTCATTATAGGAAGCTCCCAGCTGGTCTTCATCACTTCTGCTGTCTCCAAATAAACCATCGGTGGGTGCAGCCTGCATGATTTCTGGAATGATATTTAGATATTCACCCAGGGCATAAACCTCACTTTTCATAAGATCTGCAATGGGACTTAAGTCTACCCCACCATCTCCGTATTTAGTGTAAAATCCTACACCAAAATCTTCTACTTTATTACCCGTTCCAGCTACAAGATATTTATGTAGTCCGGCAAAATAATATAAAGTGGTCATTCTCAATCTTGCCCTTGAATTGGCAAGGCTAAGATCCAGTGAAGAAGTTTCACGATGTTGTGGCATGCCCTGTTTAAACTGTTCAAAAACCGGGGTTAAATTTACCTCAAGATCGCTAACATTTGCAAAATTATGCTTTAATTCTTCAATATGTTTTCTTCCACGGTTTACCTGGCTTCTGTCCTGGTGTATGGGCATTTCAAGGCAAAGGGTAGGCATTCCCGTTTTTGCACATAGAGTAGATGTTACTGCAGAATCAATCCCACCACTAATCCCAACTACAAAACCATTCATATTCGCTTTGGTGGCATAATCTTTAAGCCAGTCAATTATATGGTTCGCTACTTTTTCGGTCAGCATAATGTTGGGTGATTTAGTTTGTAAGTAATACCTTTGCCACACAAATCTAACACTTAAAGCCAAATTTTAAAAAGTCCGGGCGTTAAAGCCTTCACAATAGAGAATTATGCTGAAAAGATCCTGGTTTTTATTATTGATTGTCTGTTTATTTAGCTGTGATAAAAAGTCTGAGACCGAAGCTGAAATCGAAAAAATAGAAGTAGATTTTAAGCTGATTAGATTTGATCAGGAATTTGCTGAAACAACCGAGGAAGAACTACCTGTACTCAAGAGCAATTATCCATTTTTATTTCCAGAACAATATCCAGATAGTATTTGGGTGCAGAAATTAAATGACAGCATTCAAGAGGAGGTTAATACAGAGGTGAATAAGAAATTCCCGGAATTTTCTGCTGAAAATGATGATTTGTATTCACTTTTTCAGCACGTGAAATATTATTTTCCAGATTTTCAAGCTCCAGATGTTATTACAGTAACTTCAGAAGTAGATTATAAAAACAAGGTGATATATACCGGGGATTATCTTTTTATATCGCTGGATACTTATCTGGGAGAAGATCATAGATTTTACTTGGGAATGCAGGAGTATTTTAAAAAGAACTTTACCAAAGATCAAATATTGCCTGATGCGGCATTAGAAATTGCTAAAGAATATGTTCCCAAGGCAGATTCCAGAACATTTCTGTCCCATATGCTGTATTATGGAAAACTACTCTATTTAAAAGATAGATTTATTCCTTTTAAAACCGATGCTGAAAAGATTGGATATTCAGAAGAAGAATTAGTGTGGGCGCAGGCAAATGAAGATCAGGTTTGGCGCTATTTTATAGAAAATGAGCTTATTTTTGATACAGACTCTCAATTGTTCACACGCTTCTTATATCCTGGTCCGTTCTCAAAATTCTATCTGCAGTTGGATGCTGAATCCCCTGCAAGATTAGGGCAATTTATTGGCTGGAATATCATTAAATCTTATATGGATAAGAACGATGTGTCTATTCAAAAAATGCTGAATACTCCGTCAGAAGAAATTTTTAACAAAGCAAAATACAAACCCAGGAAATAATGTCTCAATACAAAAAATCAGAAATAAATATCGAAGTGGTTACCGATGAAAATCATGTTCCTGAAAGTCTTACCTGGACTGCTCAGGATGGCAATATCTATAAGGAAGATGCCAAGGCATTAATGCTTTCAGTATGGGATAGTAAAGATCAGGAAACATTAAGAATAGATCTTTGGACTAAAGAGATGCCGGTTGATGAGATGAAAAAATTTTTTCACCAAACGCTGGTTTCCATGAGCGATACCTATTTCAGGGCTACTCAGGACGATAAAATGCGGGATACAATGAAAGACTTTTGCGATTATTTCGCGGAAAAAACAGAAATTAAAAAGAGTTAATTGGAAAAATTGATTTTTGTATATAATGCAGATTCCGGTAAAATAAATCTTTACAAAGATATTCTGCACAAAGTAATTAGTCCTAAAACTTATCCTTGTAGTTTATGTGATATCACCCATGGCGTTTTAAAGGAACGGGAAAAATGGAAGCAATTTCGCGAAAATTCAGAAGTGGAAATGCAGTTCTTGCACAAAGATGAATTTACGAAGCAATATGCATCAAAATTTGGGCACAAATTCGAATTCCCGGTGATATTAAGTGAAAATGGCCGGGGATTGGAAGTTTTTATCTCAAAGAAAGAACTTTCTGAAATTAAGGATGAAAAGGAATTAATCGCAATTCTTGAAAAAAGGCTTAATCGCAGGTGAAAACCAAATTATGATTAGTGATGAATTATCATAGAAATGCCGCTTTGAAAAATTCAACTCAAAGATAATTATTAAATAAAGTCATAGCTTAATACCTTCTAATGTTTTTGACCATTGGTGATACATATTATTTTTTTAAGATAATTACTATGAAATTTCTAATACTTTCGAATTTATAATCTTCCATCTGCCATTTATTTTTTTTAGAAAAAATAAACTTGAGCTTCCTGCTAAACCACTGGTACCTACATTTCCAATTACATAAGCTTCATTGTATTCACTATTAAATAGCACCTGAGAAAAACTTATCAATTTATCGAATTTTAGATAGTCAGAAATTTTTGGTTCTAGAAGTTCTTTTTTAAAATAAATTAGCGAATCTTTATTACGATGATTAATTTTATGAATATTTAAAGCTGCTACTTTTGATAAACTCATTTTATTTGGATCTAAATTTTCAAAATCATATTTCTTCAAAATATTAGATTCCATAGATTTCTTTATTGCAATAATTTGTTTTGAGTTTATATTTGACCTTACCTTTATTGTATCCGATAATTTGAAGTTTTTATTGCCTGGAGGAACAGCATATGAAGGAGGAGGCTCGAAAGATAAATCTTTAAAAACTACATTTATAACGCTGTAAAACTCTATTTCTTTCTGATCAACTTCTGAACAGGATAATATGTTCATTAAAAATAAAAAATAAAAAATGAAAAGCATATGACTTTTTTTCATTGTTTAATTATTAGGAAAATTTGTGGTATTTAATACGGTATCTTGGTACCCCTGATAAGGGTCATTTCTTTCTAAGGTTTTCCATACATCATTATCCCAATATCCATCCCAGCCATACTGTCTCAAACCATCCCACGCGAATCCAAGGTAATAATCTAAAGGATATCTGTTATTATCAAGTGCACGAATAGCTTTGGCTATTGGTTTAACATAATTGTCTGCCATATGTTGATGTTGAGCTTTTGAGGTACTAAAACTATTATTTTCAAAAGTTTTATGATGAAAATAATGCTGGAGAAGATTAGGTCTGTCATTTGGATCTATCCCATTGTTATGTTCATAAACATATTTGTATAATTCTGCGTGTATACCTTCATGAAGAATGGTTGCTGCTAAATCTAACGAACTGTTTTGTACATCTGCAATTTTAATATTAACTATACCTGAAGCTATATCTGAATCATCTGTACATCCTGGTCCATCTGTCTCGCAATCTCCATATTTGATTGTTAAGCAATAATTATCATTATTGTCGAATACTCCTATTGTTCTTTTGAAAAGATTTCCATTCGTGGATTTTAATTTTTTGTATACAAGCTTAGCTTGTCCTTCTAGAAAAACCGCAATTTGCTCTTCTAAATCCACGTCTCCGTTTTCCATAAAAGCATTGATCGCTTCTTCTGCAAAAGCTTTGGCTTCTGGAGATTCCTCTTCGGCTTCTATAAAATTAAAGATGTCTACCATTTGCTCATTAGAAGATTGGTTTAACAACCATTGCATTTCTGGTGTGGTGGAACTTCCCAGGTTTAGAAGGTCTTGTAGCATCCCAATAGTATTTAAACGCATCATGGGTACTGTTATAATATCGTCTCCATCAATAGTATCGTTGTTTGGGTCTGGATCGTTTGGATTCGGACCACCGAGACCACCGCCAGAACCGCTTGGTCCTCCACTGGGCCCACCTGGTCCCCCAAATCCCCCATCACCACCTGTGGAGCCTCCACCTCCACTACAACCAGATCCTTCATAGATGTTGTAACCTATTAATGAGCCATAGCCTACCGTACATACTCCACCGGAATCATCTGGCGGATGGTTGTTTCCAGCTGAGCAACGACTATAAACGGCTTCAATAAATAATACGCAACCCGGGTTTTTTGTAAGTTTCTTTTTTGATAGGTATTCCACCTCGCCAGTATAAGGGCTACTAGAAGAACTTGTCCAGCCTTGCGAGGGAGTATATTTGATAATTAATTCTTTTACAGAATGTTTAGTTTTGACAATAACCAAATTATCAAAACCTCCATTAAACTTCGTTTTTACCTTAAAGGTAAATGATTCATAACCTGGTTTGGAGAATTTAGTAACCTCTGTAGTATCAATGAAATGTATTATTTCATTATCGAAACGCTTTTGATCTTGATTTTCCAGTAAATTTTTCAATTTGACCGTTTCAAGGGAGTTACCGTCAACATCCTTTTTAAATTCGGCAAACTTTATAGTCTGCTTTGTAAGGCGATTTTCTGGAATTGGCACGGTGATTTCTATGATTTCTGACTCCATTTCAGGTTCTGGGGAGCAGGCAATAAAAGGAAATAAAATTAAGAATACAGCTATTTTTAGATAATAGATAATAGATAATAGATTGGGAAAATTCTTCCATGGAGAATGTAGGTTAAATTGGCTTTAGGAAAAGAAGTGGGTAGGGACAATTACTTTTCTTAAAAATGAATTAATTTTGAAAAGGCAAGATGTTAAATTTTTTATGAATACAAAAAGTTTTGACTTAAAAATTAGAATTGAGAGGTTCGCAGAGGTGATTATTGACTTGTTTTAACTGGCATTCAATTCTAGGTTAATACTTTCAATATAATCCAAAATATCATCCTTTCCCAATTTTGAATTCGCTGAAGTAATAAAATACTCCGGCATGTTTTCCCAGAATTCGAGCATTTCATTTTTATAGTTTTCAATATTCTTATCCAGAACTTTTGGCTTTAGCTTATCTGCTTTGGTAAAAATAATACAAAATGGGATGTTGTTTTCTCCCAGCCATCGCATGAATTCCATGTCTATAGGCTGAGGTTTATGCCTGGAATCTATCAGGACAAACGCGCAGATCATTTGCTCCCTTTTCTCGAAATATGCCGTAATAAATTTCTGAAAAACTTTTTTAGTAGATTTTGAAACCTGGGCATAACCATAACCAGGTAGATCTACCAGATGCCAGTTGTTATTGATTAAAAAATGATTGATCAACTGTGTTTTTCCCGGCTTTGCGGAAGTTTTTGCCAGCGCTTTTCTCCCGGTAAGCATATTGATGAGCGAAGATTTACCAACATTACTACGCCCAATAAAAGCATATTCAGGTAAGTTGCTGTTGGGACAATGCTCAACCTTGGAGTTGCTTATCACAAAATCAGCGCTCTTGATTTTCATAAAAACTATTTAGATCTTACGTTCTTTAAACCACTGGTGTAGCACCTCATTAAATTCATCAGGATGTTCCATCATGGCGGCGTGTCCGCATTTATCGATCCAGTAAAGATCGGCGTCTGGTAAGAGTCGGTTAAAATCTTCAGCAACCTCAGGAGGTGTTACCGTATCGTTCTTCCCCCAGATAATACAGGTGGAAGTTTTCATTTTAGGAAGATCCTTACCCATATTGTGCCTGATGGCACTTTTGGCGATGGCGAGTGTTTTTACCAGTTTATTCCGGTCACTTACGGTTTCGTAAACCTCGTCTACTACTTCTTTGGTAGCAATTTCAGGATCGTAAAAAACAGCTTCAGCTTTTTTCTTTATAAATTCATAATCACCACGTCTGGGATAACTTTCTCCCATAGCGTTTTCATAAAGTCCTGAGCTACCCGTGATAACGAGGGCCTGAACGACTTCGGGAAACATTTTGGTAGCAAGTAGCGCGATATGCCCACCCAGTGAATTTCCTAGTAAGATCACATTGTCAAAACCTTTAAAATCGAGAAATTCTTTTAAATATTTGGCAAAAGTACCCACACTGGTTTTTAGAAGTGACATGGAGTATAATGGCAATTCAGGAATTACAACTTTATATCCATGCTCTGGAAAGTAATCCACCACACCATCAAAATTACTGAGGCCTCCCATAAGTCCATGAAGAATAACAATTGGTGTTCCTTCGCCTTTTTCAAGATATGTGAATTTTCCCTCCTGCCTTAAGTGATCTTTCATTGATAGCCTTTGCGGTTAGCAATCGCAAATATAGCGATTTCGATACAAGTATAATCATTTTTGAGCAACTGCAATGGCTTTTCTGCGAAGTGGGAATTTAATAATCAACATCTTTTATTAAGCTTTTTTTAGACTTTTTCCCACCAATTTTCAAATTCCTGAATTATAAGCGAATAGGTGTATTTGAAAGGTTTTCAAATACATACAGTGGTAAAACTTATCAACATTGTGGTAAAAAGTGGTAAATTGTGGTAATATTTTCAATATATTTGACTCTATAAAGCTTAACCGTGATAAATCTAATTGGGACATACGAATGCAAAGTCGATGCGAAAGGCCGTTTAATGGTGCCTTCAGCATTGAAGAAGCAATTGGCACCCATGATGCAGGATGGTTTTGTGATCAAAAGGGCAGTTTTTCAGCATTGCCTTGAACTTTACCCGATGGAAGAGTGGAACAAGCTTATGAAGAAGATGAATGGGTTAAACAGGTTCAAAAAGAAAAACAACGATTTTATAAGAAGGTTTACTGCCGGGGTAAAGACTGTTGAGGTTGATACCAATGGCAGGTTGTTGATTCCAAAAGACCTAGTTGGTTTTGCCGGTATAGAGAAGGAGATCGTTCTTTCTTCGGCAATCAATATTGTGGAAATCTGGGATAAAGATAAGTATGAACAAGCCCTTGATGCTTCTTCAGATGATTTTGCAGATCTGGCTGAAGAGGTAATGGGAAATGATGATTTTGATGGAGTATCATAATCCGGTTCTTTTAAAGGAAACTGTTGATGGTCTTGCGATAAAACCAGACGGAGTCTATGTGGACGTGACTTTTGGTGGAGGAGGGCACTCACTGGAAATATTAAAGAGACTGGGGCCTGAAGGAAAGCTTTATGCTTTTGATCAGGATAAAGACGCTCTTGAAAATAAGATTGACGATGAAAGGTTCACTCTAATCAATGAAAATTTCAGGTATCTGAAGCGTTTTTTGAGATTTTACGGTGTAAAACAAATTGACGGAATTCTTGGTGATTTTGGGGTTTCTTCTCATCAGTTTAATGAAGCTGAAAGAGGTTTTTCAACCAGGTTCGATGCGAAACTGGATATGAGAATGAACCAGGGGGATAAATTGAGTGCTTACGAGGTGATCAATGGATATGAAGAGGAACAGCTAAAAAAAATGTTCTGGGCGTATGCCGATCTCAAGAATGCGCCGAAACTGGCCAGGACGATTGTTGCTGAAAGGAAAAATAATCCTATTGAAACCAGTGAGCAGCTGAATGAATTACTGAAACCTTTATTGTTTAAAGGAAAAGAAAATAAGATTCTGGCCCAGATCTATCAGGCTATTAGAATAGAGGTGAATCAGGAAATTGAAGTTCTTAAAGAATTTCTACTGCAAACTGAAGAAGTCCTTAAGCCGGAAGGTAGACTTAGTTTGATTTCTTACCACTCGCTTGAAGATAGGTTGGTGAAAAGATATATACGAAGTGGCTTGTTTGAAGGAGAGCCG
>CAXGBX010000051.1:0-10002 GCA_964008195.1 uncultured Flavobacteriaceae bacterium | reverse complement strand
TCTTCTGTTTATTTTCCAATACAGAAATTTGCAAAAATATTTCCCAGAAGGTCATCATTAGTTATTTCTCCAGTGATCTCTCCAAAATGTTGTAGTGCCTGGCGAATATCGATTGCGAGCAAGTCTCCCGATAATTCAGCATTTAATCCATCTTCTACCTTGTTGATCTCTTCCAAGGCTTTTAAAAGCGCCGCATAATGCCTGGAGTTGGTCACAATAGTGTCGCTATTGCGCAATGCTCCGGTATTTACGTAAGCCAGAAGTTTCTCTTTGAGTTCTTCAACTCCTAAATTCGTTTTAGCCGATAATAACAAAAATTGGGCTCTTTTCGCATGATTCGAGATTTCTTCAAGCTTGGTCTTAAGATTTTGAATTTCTTCTTTGGCTAGACGATCGGTTTTATTGGCGATGATCAATAAAGGTTTCTGCGGAAATTTATTCTTGATCTTTTCAATTTCAATTCTAACCTGCTGAAGCCTTTCTCTGTTCACTGCAATTTGAGAACTATCAACTAAATAAACCACCACCTGCGCCTGACCAATTTTCTCGAAGGTCTTTTTGATCCCAATACTCTCTACCACATCTTTGGTTTCGCGAATTCCGGCCGTATCTATAAACCTGAAACCAACGCCACCAATACTCATTTCATCCTCAATAGTATCTCTGGTGGTTCCGGCAATTTCAGAAACAATGGCTCTTTCCTCATTCAGCAAGGCGTTCAGTAAAGTGGATTTACCAACATTAGGTTCTCCAACGATCGCAACGGGAATTCCGTTTTTCAGGACATTCCCGGTAGCAAAAGAATCTATAAGTCGTTTTAAAACAGTCTGAATTCTGGAAACCAGATCTCTAAATTGATCTCTATTCGCAAATTCTACATCTTCTTCAGAAAAATCCAACTCTAACTCAATAAGGGAAGCGAAATTCAGCAGTTCTTCTCTTAACTTCTGAATTTCATTCGAAAAACCACCACGCATTTGCTGCATAGCCATTTGGTGGGAAGCAGCGTTTTCTGAATTGATCAAATCGGCCACAGCTTCTGCCTGGCTTAAATCCATTTTCGCATTCAGAAAGGCACGAAGGGTAAATTCGCCAGCTTCCGCAGAACGACATCCTTTTCTTATCAATAATTGAATGATTTCCTGCTGAATATATGGACTACCGTGACAGGATAATTCCACCGTTTCTTCGCCTGTATATGATTTAGGTGCACGAAAAACTGAAGCCAGGACTTCATCAATAGTCCTTTCTCCATCCATCACATTTCCCAGGTGAAGGGTATGAGTTGGTTGTGCGTCAAGCTCTTTTTTGCTTTTAGCTTTAAATAGCGGAGAAACAATGTTTAAAGCATCAGGGCCAGAAACTCTTATTATGGAAATAGCACCAGCACCTGAAGGGGTAGCAAGGGCAACAATTGTATCATTCAATTTCATGTGGCAAATTTATAAAAGAAATCATTGTTAAGCCTAATTCTGTAACAAACCTCGATTCTTCTCGTCTTTTATATAGAACCATCAATAACCATCAAAAATTTTAGAATGAGAGAAGACAACCAAATGTTAGTCATGACGCACTTAAGTCAATTATTAGATTTAGTAACAGGAATAGGGGGATTCATCGTTCCACTTGTACTTTGGCTAACCCAAAAAGATAAAGTAGCAGGAATGGATATGCACGGGAAAATGATCCTGAACTTTCAGATTAGTCTATTTATTTATTCAATTATCTGTATTCCGCTCATCTTTTTATTCGGATTGGGAATAATCTTAATAATCATGGTAGGCCTAGTAGCCCTAATTTTACCAATCATGAATGCAATTAAGGTTAGTAATGGTGAAATACCATATTATCCATTATCAATACAGTTTCTTAAATAGGATTTTAGTTTTTTCATTTATTTTAGTTAGAAATAGCCCAGGCATGATTTTGCCTGGGTTTTTATTTTAAAGAAAGCATATATTTAAGTTAAATAGTGTAAAAATATCAATTAATGGCGTTGTTAATTAATAATTTGCAATAAATCAAAAATATAATTTATGTATAATACAACTACTGAAAGGGTAAACAGAATTTCTTGGGGGGCAATTTTTGCCGGAACCGTAACTGCACTAGCAATAGCAACCATGCTTAATTTATTGGGATTAGGGATCGGTTTTTCTTCTATAGATCCGCTTAATGAAGTACATCCACTAGAAGGTTTAGGTACAGGGACTATAATCTGGTGGGGACTTAGTAATTTAATTGCACTTTTTATAGGAGGTTATGTCGCCGGGCGCGTTTCTGGCTATCCTTCTAAACAAGATGGTGGAGTTCATGGATTCCTTAGTTGGTCTTTATATGCACTTGTTTCATTTTTATTACTTGTAGGAGCTGTAAATACTACTATTAGTGGTATAAGTGGAGCGATAGGTTCCATTTTCGGAGGTGATAATAATGCCAAACAAGTTCAGGTTAACCTTCAAAATGCGCAGAAACAAAGTCAAAAGCAAGCTGGCTCTTCATTACAGAATATCAAACAAGATATTTATGATGTAGTGAATAAGGCAGAGAAACTAGATATAGTTCCTCAGGATGCAACCGAAGAAATGAAAGAAGCACAGTCTAATCTTAGCCAGGAAGCTAAAGCTGCTATTGAGGAAATGGATTTGGAAGATGCTGTTAGTGAATTTGTGAATGAGCTTGAATTCAATCTTGATCAGGAAGGTAATTTGAATATTGAAACCGGTGATGGTGAATTGATTGATAAAGAAGGATTGAGGGATTATCTTACCAATAATACTGAACTTTCTGATGCGGAAATTGATGGAATGATTACCAAATGGGAAAATAAAATTCAGAATGCTATAGATAAAGCTGAAAAGCTTTATGCTGATGCTAAAGAAAAAGCTATTGAAATTGCCGATAAAACCGCGGAAATCGCAGGTAAAATAGCATGGGGAGCATTTATCATACTATTATTAGGTGCGATTGTCTCAATAATAGGGGGGAGCATTGGTTCTCCAAGTCATTTGATTAGAGAAGATGATGATAGATTGCATAGAGATGATGACCTACAAAGGCAAAAAAGATAAATCTAGCCGGATATAATAAATTAAAAAGCCCGTTAATTAATTTGAACGGGCTTTTTTATTTTTTAATGCTTACTGCAACTGAAAACTGCCGACTAATTATTCAGCATTACCGGCATAACCAGCATGGTGATCTTTTCTCCGGGATCTAAACCATCAATAGGAGTAAGGATGCCCGCTCTGTTTGGAAGGCTCATCTCCAGCATTACTTCATCTGCCGTTAGGTTATTCAACATTTCAACCAGAAATCTTGAATTAAAACCAATTTGCATGTCATCTCCCTGGTAAGAACAGGTTAAACGCTCTTCGGCTTTGTTGCTATAATCTACATCTTCCGCAGAAATATTAAGCTCGGCCCCGGCAATTTTAAGTCTTACCTGGTGTGTTGTTTTATTTGAAAATATAGAAACCCTTCTTACAGAACTTAGGAACTGATTTCTTTCTATTGTAAGTTTGTTCGGATTTTCCTTCGGAATTACCGCCTCGTAATTTGGATACTTCCCGTCGATCAATCTACAGATCAACTGAGTTTCATCAAAAGTGAACTTGGCGTTAGATTCATTGTATTCAATCAGTACCTCAGATTCACTTCCGGCAAGAATTCCTTTTAGAAGGTTCAAAGGTTTTTTCGGCATGATAAATTCCGCAGCCTGGTTCGCCTTGATATCTTCTCTTGAATACTTCACCAACTTGTGAGCATCAGTAGCAACGAATGTAAGCCCGTCTTCAGTAAATTGAAAGAAAACTCCACTCATCACCGGTCTAAGATCATCATTTCCAGAAGCGAAAATGGTCTTGGAGATAGCAGAAGCAAGAATATCAGCTTCAACTACCGTACTACTTGGATCTTCAAGCTCTACCGGATTTGGGAATTCTTCACCGTCAGCATATGCAAGTGCATATTTCCCGTGATTGGAACTTAATTCTATGGTATTGTTATCTTCAACTACAAAAGTGAGCGGCTGCTCCGGGAAGGTTTTTAACGTATCTAAAAGCAATTTCGCAGGAACTGCAATTTTACCTTCAGAATCTGACTCTACTTTTAGTTTTGCAGACATGGTGGTTTCAAGGTCTGAAGCTGAAACCGTTAGTTCGTCGTTATTAAGATCGAAAAGGAAATTATCTAATATTGGTAACGTGTTACTGTTATTAATTACCCCTCCAAGTATTTGTAGCTGTTTCAGCAGATAATTGCTGGATACAATAAATTTCATCGGCTTTTATTGAATTATTTTAATCACTTACAAATATATTTTAATAAGTCAAAAATCACGGGCTGTTCCCCGAGTTTTTATTAACAGACTTTGATAGTAAAAATGAGGTAAAAACTTGAAAGACAAGGTATTGAAAATTTAAACTGATTTAAAATTGTTAATATGTAGCTGTGGAAACCTTTAAGGCTTTCTACGGAAGCCTTACTTTACGTACTTCCGCTTTCTGTAGAACCTGAAAGCAATTCCGAAGATGAGTAGGAGAATTATGGGGCCTGCGATGTTTATTAATTGCCATTTAGATCTTTCATTCGCAGTTTTTTCCTTATCCAGAAAGGCCAGGTTGATCTCTTTAGAACGGATATCAATCAATCCGGTATCATCTAGCAGATAATTCACGGCATTTAGTAGAAATTCCTTGTTTCCATAAGTATTACCGGTATAACGCTGAAAACCAAGCTCCATGGCTTTTCCTCCCTGAATATCATTTTTTATCACGTCACCATCTGAAACTACCAGCATTTTAGAATCCACACCTTTATCCCGGTGATCTGATATTTTAAAAGGTTTTACTCGATTTTGATATACAGATTTGAATTTACCTTCCAGTAATACTGCCAGCGGTTGTTCGCCCGCATTGTAAGATTCAACATCCGGTTTCTCTCCAACCATATCCAGACTTATCTGTGCCGGCACTCCTTCCAGTTTGGTTCTGGGAGAACTGCTTAATAGAATGGTCTTCTTTATATCGTTAGCCAGAGTGTCTATAGGATTGGCGTATTCAAACTTTACAGCCTCGATATTGTTGATTATAGGGTGTTCATTTGGTGAACTTGTTAACGGACTGTAAAACCAGGGATAAGGATTAAACCTTGTGTTCTGTCCGCTTCCAATTGCCAGGATGATCGGGGCAGAGTAAAGGTCGTTCACTATTTCGGGATTTATACGAACCCCATAAGAAAAGAAATAATCTCCAAGGTTAAGATTTCTCGGTAACGCAATAGCAGTTCCGCGATCGTTAAAAAGGCTGTCATTTTCCATATTGGTAGCTTCAGCCAGCCATAACATTTTCCCACCATGCATTAAATACTGGTCCAGTATATATTTTTCATTTTCAGTATATGCCTGTGTTGGCTTAGGTTCCAGGATAAGATCGTATTCTTTAAGATTTGCCAGTGTTTTTTGCGGATTAGTGGCTGCGGAGTCCAATGTGAACGGAGCCATAAAGTAATATTGCTGAATGGTCTTTACAAAATCGGCAATTTGACCATCCGGTAGTTCTCCGTTTCCACGCATTACCGCGATCTTCTTTTTTCGCGGATAGATCAGTTTGCTTAATCCGTCTGCCAGGGAATATTCCAATTGCTGAACCGAAGCATTTACCCGTTCTTCATCGGTCGCTCCAATCTGATTTTTCAGAAGAGGAATTTTTACCGTTTTATCGCCGTAATTAACAATGGCCCAGGGGAAAATAATGCTTTCACTGTTCTTTCCATTTTCCTGAACGTTGAGCCTTGCCGGAGTCATTCCCATATTATAAAACTCTTCAGCAATAACATTTGCATTGCCACCTTCGGCTAGCGGATCTACAAAATTGACTTTTATATTTCGGTTATAAGCTGAAAATTCTTCCAACATCTGCCGGGTTTCATTTTGAAGTCTTCTGAATTCTGAGGGAAAACTGCCTTCCAGGAATACATCAAAAATCACCGGTTGTTCCACATCATCCACAATTTCCTTAGCGGCAGGGGAGAGACTGTATCGCTGATCCTGGGTAAGGTCAAACCTCAGGTAGAATTCCGAAGTCAGGAAATTCGCGGTTATCAAAATAACCAGCAAAATCAATAAGGATTTTATCTTATTTGCTTTCTTCATTAACGCCGGTTCTTTGTTGCTGAAAGATTGATCTCAGTCAGTTTTAAAAACAGAAATATTAAACTCAGAAAATATATAATGTCACGGGTATCAACAACCCCGCGGCTAATACTTTTATAATGAAAACTTATTCCGAAGGATTCAAGAATATAACTGGAACTACCGAAAATGTTAGTTTCAGCGAGTCCTTCAAAAGCGTAATAGCAAATGAAACATAGAAAAACTCCAAGTAAAAAAGAAATGATCTGGTTGGATGATAAACTGGAAGCAAAAATGCCAATAGCGGCATAACAACCACCCAGAAATATGAGTCCGATATATGAACCAATAGTTGCTCCAACATCAAAATTCCCCACAGGTCTTCCAAGCTGATTAATGGTTAAAACGTAGAGTAATGTTGGAACGATTGCAAGGATCACTAAAAGAAGAATTCCCAAATATTTTCCAATGATCAATTTCCATAGTCCGATGGGTTTAGTAAGTAGGATCTCCATAGTTCCCATCCGTTTTTCATCGGCGAAGCTTTTCATGGAAATCGCGGGAATCAAGAATAAAAAGATCCAGGGAGCGAGGTTAAAAAATGGTTTTAGATCGGCAAAACCGCTATCCAGAATATTATATCCTCCTGAAAACACGAATAGAAAGAATCCGCAGGCAATATGAAAAAGACCAATCACCAGGTATCCCGTAAGGGAAGAGAAAAAGGATTGTATTTCTTTATTTAATATAGCTAGCATACTTTCAATTATCAATTATCAATTATCAATTATCTGAGTTATGGATTGTCCGTTTTCTGTCCTGTGTCATTTCGACCGTAGGGAGAAATCTCTTTTCACTCTTCACTTCTCACTCTTCACTTCTCACTTCCACATTTGGACTGCGCTCAATGTGACATTTTTCTATAATCAATACTAATTACTCCAAACTAACCAGTTTATCAACGCTCCAGGCTTCCGGTTTTTCATTGAATAGAACTTTGGTATTTGCCCACACCTTTTTAAAAAGTTCAGAATTCCTGTAATTTTCCAGGGCTTCTTCATCTTTCCAATAAGAATACGTGAAAAATTGATTTGTATTGTCTTTACCTCGATAGAGTTCTAAAAATTCACAACCTTCAAAACCTCTAATTTTGCTTTTGTTTTCTTCAAAATTATCCAGAAACTCACCGATCTTTTCCGGCTTAAATCCCATTTTCACAATTCTTACAAACATCTATTCAAAATTTACGGTTATAGTATCTAAATATTCAAGTCCGAATAAACTTGCAGCACTCCCCACGGTACTTGGATTACTTTTATAAATGGCCAGTTCTATATATCCGGCTGAATTGAAAACGGCCAGTTTCTTGCCATCTTCTTCTTTTCGATTTTCCTTTTCCACCTTAAAATTGATGGCGTGGCTATAAGTTTCATAGATGACATTAAAATTCACATTTCGGGCACTAATTTTAAAATCTCTACCCTTACCCACACTTTCAAATAATTTACGGGAAATATTGGTGATCACATTACCATAGTTATCAACATAGATCACATGACCCAGGATCTGATCTTTTTCAGAATTTATAAGTGGCTCAAACTGTTTTAAATGTCTTATCTGGCTAACGCTTTTACCTATAACCTCCAGAGTGCCACCACGGGAAATATGGCAGGCAACTTTGACAAATACATCAAGTACTGGAAAGTTAGTTTGTATTTTATCATGAATATTGATTTCCACGATTTTTTCAGGCATTATTTCTGACGCCAGTAAAGAAAGGATGCCATTATTGGCGCAAATAAAGTAATGTTCATCCAGTTTTACCGCCAGGTGTTTATTTTCCGGAGTAAGTTCAGAATCTATACCAATAATATGAATGCTTCCCTTCGGAAAACTTTTATAGGCATTCTTAATAATATAAGCCGCCTCGCTAATATGAAAAGGCGAAACTGAATGGGAAATATCAACAATTCTAACATCACTTAGTTCACTATATATAGCTCCTTTAACTGCACCAGCAAAATAATCTTTCTCTCCGAAATCGGTCGTTAAAGTAATGATTGCCATAGGCGATTGTTAATATTTTTTTAATCTGAGACTGGTAAATTTCCTTAAGTTTGTATAGAAGGCGAATATAATTTTATTTTTAGGTATTCGCTTAGGCTAAAAGGTAAAAAATACCATAAATTCGGTTTCAAAATTAGGATATTGAAATACGAAGGGCAAATAAAAATGACCTGAAAATTTACAATGCTCATCTTAAAAATCATAGCTTTTGAACGAACTTCTTATTGAACTCTCAGAAATTAGCCCTAGAGAATTTTTCGGGCAACAAAATGAACATATTGAACTTTTAAAAAAATATTTTCCAAAATTAAAGATCGTCGCCAGAGGAAGTAAGATTAAGGTCTTTGGAGATGAGGAAATGCTGGAAGAATTCGACAAACGTTTTTCCATGCTTATGGATCACTTTGGAAAGTATAATAAACTCGATGAGAATACGATTGAAAGGGTTCTAACCAGTGAGAGTGAGGAAGATTATTCAAGTTCAAAAGAAAGCGGCGAGACCATTGTTCACGGGGTAAGTGGAAAGGTAATTAAGGCCCAAACGGTCAATCAGCGTAAACTTGTAGAACTCTCCAGAAAAAATGATCTTGTTTTTGCCATTGGTCCTGCCGGTACTGGTAAAACCTACACGGGAGTTGCCCTGGCCGTAAAAGCACTAAAGGAAAAGCAGGTAAAACGAATTATTCTTACCAGGCCCGCAGTGGAGGCAGGGGAGAACCTTGGATTTTTGCCTGGCGATCTAAAGGAGAAACTGGATCCTTATATGCAACCGCTTTATGATGCTCTAAGAGACATGATCCCACCGGAAAAGCTGGAAGTATTTATAGAAAAAGGGGTGATTCAAATTGCGCCATTGGCATTTATGCGTGGCCGTACCCTGGATCATGCCTTTGTAATTCTTGATGAAGCACAAAATACCACCCATGCGCAAATGAAAATGTTCTTGACCCGAATGGGTAAAAGTGCCAAATTTATGATCACAGGAGATCCTGGACAGATAGACTTGCCAAGAAGAACAATTTCAGGCTTAAAAGAAGCGCTCCTTGTACTCAAAGATGTAAAAGGTGTTGGTATGGTATATCTTGATGATAAGGATGTAATTCGTCACAGACTGGTGAAGAAGATCATCGCTGCCTACAAAACAATAGAACATAACGAATAATCACTAAAGTTTAAACTCTTTATGAGTAATACAATAACCAAGACAAATTTCAATTTTCCAGGTCAGCAATCGGTTTATAAAGGCAAGGTAAGAGATGTTTATTTTTTAGAAAATGATCTACTTGTGATGATCGCTTCAGACAGGCTTTCGGCTTTTGACGTGGTGATGCCAAAAGGAATTCCATATAAAGGTCAGATCCTAAACCAGATTGCAACTAAGATGATGGAAAAAACGAACGATATCGTTCCAAATTGGCTGGAAGCTACTCCAGATCCCAATGTTGCGATTGGTAAAAAATGTGAGCCTTTTAAGGTAGAAATGGTGATTCGTGGTTATATGTCTGGTCACGCCGCCAGGGAATATAAAGCCGGGAAAAGAGAATTGTGTGGAGTTTCAATGCCCGAAGGCTTAAAAGAAAACGATAAATTTCCGCAACCAATTATCACTCCAGCAACTAAGGCTGAACAAGGAGATCATGATGAGGATATCTCTAAAGAGAATATTATAAAAAAGGGAATTGTTTCCGAGGAAGATTATTTAAAGCTCGAGGATTACACAAAAAAGCTGTTTCAACGAGGGACGGAGATCGCAGCCCAACAGGAACTTATTCTGGTGGATACCAAATATGAATTCGGAAAAA
>CAXGBX010000050.1:0-10048 GCA_964008195.1 uncultured Flavobacteriaceae bacterium | reverse complement strand
TGAACGGCAGATATTATTTCAAATGCCTTATTACAGGAAATATTGTCCTCCCCGGCATAATCTGAGAAAGGTAAGCCAACAAGTTTTTTTTCAAAAGGATTGTCAATAATGCCGAAAAGTAGAAAATTTCCAGAAGCGGGATCTTGAGCTAATAAAAACTCAATATTATAAGATTTTCTCAACACCTCGATCCACTCTTTTGAATGAAATAAGATATTTGTTTGCTCTGCCCAGAATGCATCTGGAATATCAGAATATTTTAAAATGCTAATCTGGCTCATTGCATTTTTGTATTCCTGTATATTTTCTCAATAGCTTTAATACTTTTTAAGCCTTCTTCGCCTTCCACAACACCTTTACGATCATTTACAACCTGGAGAATTAAATCATGCATTAATTTATCATGGTTTGAGCTTGAACCCTGATAACTTCCGTAGGAATTAGGTCTATCTTCAAACTCTGTATCAATAGGTAGTGGATAGGAATTAACGTCCCAAAATTCAATTTCATTTAGATATTGTCCGCCAATTTTAATACTGCCCTTTTCTCCCAGAATAGTGATACTACCTTCATAATTTGAATTATAAACACAATTAGTCCAAACTAAAGAACCTAAAGCCCCATTCGCAAATTTTAATGATGATACTCCACAATCTTCTATCTCGATATTATGATTCAATGTTTCAACAAGAGTTTTGGCCTCTTCAATCTCTCCAAACCACCAAACCAATAGATCTAGAAAATGACTTACTTGTGTAAATAAGGCACCTCCTTCTGTAGATTTTTTCCCCCTCCAGGAAGATTGATTATAATAATCCTGATTACGGTTCCACATTACATTGCATTGTACTATAAAGATTCTACCTAATTTTTGCTTTTTCAAAGCCTCGTTAGTAAGGTTAATTGGTTTGTTATATCTATTCTGTTTCACCACAAATAGACGCACCCCATTCTTTTCTGCCTCTTTTATCATCTCCCTGCTTTGAGCTGAATCAAGGGCCATTGGTTTTTCAACCAAAACGTGCTTCTTCGCTTTTACAGCCTCCACACTCATTTTCGAATGGAAACCATGAGGTGTACATATACAAATAACGTCAGCGCCAGATTTAAGGAGCATTTCCGAGAAATTTTCGTAGAGGTCTAAATCGGGATAATTCTGACTGAGAATTTCTAAAATATTATGATCATTATCGCAAACTGCCACCAGCTCTGCGTTTTTTTCGGCCTGGATTATCTTGAGATGTCTCATTCCAATATGCCCACAACCTACAATGGCGAATTTTAATTTATTCATCCCCTATTTATTTTACACTCATTATTCTTGAAAATCCTAAATTCTGTATAGAACTTATCTAAACCTACGGGTTGCATATCACCTGAATTAAAATAATCATTCCCAAAAACCTTTATCTGAAATGCCCTTTTCACATAATCCTGTACTAAAGTATCCCCTCTTCCTTCCGCAAGATATAAATCACATACATAAGAACCTTCTGAGAGTGGCATCCTGGGTATCTCAAAACTTAGCCGAGTTTCCTTATTTAATTCTACTTTTTTACCAAAGAGAGACGAAGAAAGGGTAAACAATCTAATACCAAAAGAATCTCTGAAACAGACAGCGGCATAAACTTCTTTAGATTCCAAATTTCCGAACGATTTTACAATCGTATGGATTATTAATTTTGAACCTGTCCTGACTTCTTCTACTTCCTGCTGAGTTTCATTTTCTATTTTCACAGAAACGAATTTAAATTCTCCTAAACCAGATCTATCATCACGATCTATTAGATCGGGTGCGGTTGATTTTAAATTTATTTGACCATATTTTTGAACAGCTTTTTCTACAGGGCCATCGTAATAAATTTGCCCGTTTTGCAATACGATTCCCCTGCTACAAAGCTTAGAAACTGCCCCCATATTATGGCTTACAAATAACACGGTTCTTCCTTGTCCATGGCTTACCTCCTGAATTTTCCCTATAGCTTTTTTCTGAAAAGAGGCGTCACCTACTGCAAGTACTTCATCTACAATCAAAATTTCTGGCTCCAAATGTGCGGCGACAGCAAATGCCAGCCGAACCTTCATACCTGAAGAATACCGTTTCACTGGTGTATCGATATAGCGTGAAACCCCGGAAAATTCTATAATCTCATCTAACTTAGATTGAATTTCACGTTTGGTCATTCCCAAAATTGCTCCGTTCAAAAAAATATTTTCCCGACCGGTAAGTTCCTGATGAAATCCTGTTCCAACTTCCAATAAACTTGCAATTCTACCTCGAGCCTTGAAAATTCCGGTTGTAGGAGCAGTTACTTGTGATAAAATTTTGAGCAGAGTTGATTTCCCGGCTCCATTGTTACCAATAATTCCAACAACTTCTCCTCTCTGCACTTCAAAATTGATATTTCTAAGAGCCCATACATAATCATTATCACCGCTTCTATCTTGTCTATTTTCTTGGGTCAGCTTTAAATAGGGATCTGGCTTTCCTCTCATTTTATACCACCACCTATTTAAGTCGTGAGAAAGTGTTCCGGTACCTACAACACCTAAACGGTACTGTTTACTAAGATTTTCAACTTTTACGCTAAGTTCGCTCATACCGTATCCATAAAGGTTTTTTCTGTTTTATTAAATACTAATAATCCAAAAACCAGCAAAATCATAGCAAATGACAAGCTATAAAGTATATTTAAAAAATTCAGGTCTCCTGTACCAAGAAAAATAGTTCTAAAAGTTTCAATTAAAGAACTCATTGGATTTGCTAAAATCAATATTTTATATTTTTCTGGTGCCTCAGAAAGTGGATAGATAACTGGTGTTGCATACATTGCTAATTGTATGCCAAATGAAACCAAAAAGGTGAAGTCCCGGTATTTTGTGGTTAAAGAAGATATAATCATTCCAAAACCCAGACTCAAACCTGCAGCTATTAGCACCAGTAATGGGAATAGTAATAAACTAAAACCTAGACTTGGCAGCTCTAGCTGAAAGGAGTAATAAAACAGAAAACCCAAGAACAAAAAAAACTGAACACCAAATTTCACTAGGTTTGATAGCACTGTTGACAATGGAACAATTACTCTGGGAAAATATACTTTTCCGAAGATATTTTGATTTTTCTTAAATGCGTCTGAAGTTGTTCTAACACAATCTGAGAAATAATTCCAAACTATGATCCCGCTTAAATAAAACAAAAGAGGTGGTAGCCCATCTGTGGGTATCTTTGCTACATTACCAAAAATTACCGTGAAAATAATGGTGGTAAGCACCGGCTGAATAATAAACCACAATGGACCTAAGATAGTCTGCTTATAAACTGTTACTACATCCCTTCTTAAAAATAAAAGTAACAAATCACGATAACGCCATATTTCCTGAAGATTCAAATTGAACCATTGAGATTTTGGAGTTACCACCAAAGACCATGGTTCAGATCTACTATCTTTCATAATTAACAATTATTTTACAGGCTAAAACTAAGTCTTTAAATCAAATTCTATTTTACACAAGCAAAAATAAGAACCATTTCCTGTTAATTAATAAAACCAAATCTTAAAACTTAATATTATATTCATGTAATTGTAACATGCTTATACACTCTATCATTAAAAGAATTCACCTGATTTAGAAGGCTTTTGTCCAAGTGATTTAAATCGATCTCAATAAATGGTATGCCCAACAATTTCAGAATATCTCTTTTACTCGAAAAATTTTCGAAACTTTTGTTGATCCTTTCTTTCAATAATTTATCATCTAAATTCTGATGTATAAGTATAAGTCTAATTTTACCTTTGCCTGCTCGTTTTTTGAGTCGTTGAAAATTAAGCTCTTTCTTTAAATTGCAAAAAATAAAGCCTTTTGGAATATTTCCCTTAGTATAATCACTAGTGTTTTCTAAACCAAGGTTATTGGTATATGGACCTTCATCTTTCAATAAGAGCTTGTTGTAATTATTTGAGTCACAAAATCACATTGTATCAATAATACTTTCGAAAAGATTTATCCCATTAATTTTTACTGCAGCAGAGGATTTGCTTCACTATGTAATTTCCAACATCAACAAATACTCATACCGCCATGCTTCTGAGTTTTGGGGTTTATTATATTGTAAACGATTAGAAACAATTACTCCTTTTTCGAAATTTAAAAATGATAGTCCCAAATACCAGTTTTTCATTTGGCCTTCAATCCTGGAATTGGGTTTCATTATAGCAATTTCTTTCATCGCCTCATCCATAGTAACCCCATTTTGATGTTCGGTTCTATTTTTTTCAGCTGATTTAGACAAAAAAAAATTCTATACCCGGGGGAACCAAAAACTCTATCCAATTCATAATTTATGTCATAGATTTATAGTATAAAGGATGAATTATTTTAACCTCTATTTTCACTGCCAATTTAGAAATTTTCAATTTGTGATTTTTTCTTCATAGATATACAAAAGAAGAGCACTTTTTTTTTGATTGAGAATTAACTGTATTTTTACCTTAAATTATATGAAACAATGGATATCAACTTCAACAAAAATGAAGATCATAATAAGCTTCTGGTTTCATCTTTAAAGCAGAGGCTGGCTAAAGTAAAATTAGGTGGTGGTGAAAAAAGAATTGAAAAGCACCACGCCAAAGGAAAAATGACGGCAAGAGAACGTGTTGACTTTTTATTGGACGATAAAGAAAAGTCTATTGAAATTGGTGCTTTTGCTGGTGAAGGAATGTACGAGGAACATGGAGGATGCCCTAGCGGAGGAGTAGTTGTGAAAATAGGATATGTTTCCGGGAAGCAATGTATTGTAGTTGCTAATGATGCCACTGTAAAAGCAGGAGCCTGGTTTCCAATTACCGGTAAAAAAAATCTCCGAGCTCAGGAAATTGCGATTGAAAATAGGCTACCTATCATTTATCTCGTAGATAGTGCCGGTGTCTACCTGCCCATGCAGGATGAAATTTTTCCTGACAAGGAACATTTTGGTAGAATTTTCCGTAATAATGCGGTCATGAGTGGTATGGGAATTACGCAAATTGCTGCAGTGATGGGTAGTTGTGTTGCTGGTGGTGCTTATCTTCCTATCATGAGTGATGAAGCCTTGATTGTGGAAAAAACGGGGAGCATTTTTCTTGCCGGAAGCTATCTGGTAAAAGCTGCGATTGGTGAATCTATAGATAATGAAACTCTGGGCGGTGCTACCACACACTCTGAAATTAGTGGAGTAACTGACTATAAAGCAAAAGATGACAAGGATGCTTTGACAAAGATTCAAAATATCATGGATAAAATTGGTGATTTTGATAAGGCCGGTTATAGTCACAAAAAGCCAGCGAAGCCGAAAGAAGATCCTAAAGATATCTATGGAATCCTTCCCAAGAAAAGGAGTGACCAGTATGATATGCACAAAATTATTGAAAGACTTGTAGACAGCTCAGAATTCGAGGAATATAAAGCGGGATACGGGCAAACTATTATAACAGGTTATGCCAGGATTGATGGATGGGCCGTTGGTATAGTCGCCAATCAGCGTAAAATTGTAAAAACTAAAAAAGGTGAAATGCAATTTGGAGGAGTAATCTATTCAGATTCTGCTGATAAAGCCACAAGATTTATCGCAAATTGTAATCAGAAGAAAATTCCTCTGGTATTTCTACAGGATGTCACCGGATTTATGGTTGGAAGCAAGAGTGAACATGGCGGAATTATCAAGGATGGCGCAAAAATGGTTAGTGCTGTTAGTAATTCTGTAGTTCCTAAATTCACCATTATAATCGGAAACTCATATGGTGCGGGTAATTATGCCATGTGCGGAAAAGCTTATGACCCAAGATTGATCGCTGCCTGGCCAAGTGCTGAATTAGCAGTAATGGGCGGGACTCAGGCCGCCAAAGTACTCGCTCAAATCGAAACTGCTTCCATGGAAAAAAAAGGCGAGAAAGTAGATGAGGAAAAAGAAAAAGAAGTTTTTGAAAAACTGAAAGCCAGGTACGATGAGCAAACCTCAGCCTACTACGCTGCGGCAAGATTATGGACAGATGCTATCATAGATCCACTTGATACCAGAAAATGGATTTCTATGGGAATCGAAGCTGCCAATCATGCGCCGATCGAGAAAGATTTCAACCTGGGTGTGATCCAAACCTAATTTGATGAAAAGAACATTCTATTTAATTATTGCAATTTTCGTAAGCTTTCATTCTTTCGGTCAGGATACGATTTACGAACCGGCGACTAAGAGATATATTCCTTTAAAATCGTACAAGGAGAAAATCGGTAAGATAACAGATATTACCGAATTTATGTTCAGGGATAAGGATACGCTGGTACTTATTCCTAATGATTATGATCTATATGGAGGCAAAGAAAGAGTTTTGGTCGAATATGAACCAAAGGACTCTTTATTCTTGGACATCTATAAAAACATAGTTTATAATACCGGTAGATCCAGAGGTGATGGCGAAAGGATGCGCTATTGGAAGGATGAAATCAAAATTTACTTCGATAAAAGTGTTCCTTCTTCACACGCAAAGGGATTAATGCAATTTGCTGATAAAATTTCTTTAGATATTGATTCTCTCAATATTTCCAGAAATTTTATTCCGGAGAAAGCAAACTATGTTGTTTACTATCTCAACAAGGAACATACTACCGACTATGAGCCAAGAATTTCAAATTCCAATGGTGGCTATTATATCAGTTGGAATGGGAAACAGCAAATTTATGATGGGAAACTAAAGATCAATACTGAGTTATTGAATTCGGAAAATGTTCAACTGGAACATTTAAAATTTCATTTCTTTAAATCGCTAGGCTATTTTAAATCCTCTAATCAACTGAGTTGTGAGAGTTACCTTTCTGCCTGTAACACAAATAGGGTAATTACCCCAATTGATATGGAAATTCTAAAGTATCATTACTCGTATGGCGTTTGTAAAGGTGTAGACCTTAAGAGTTTTACAGATCAAACCAACAGTCTAAATCAAAAATTAAAAGACGATCCTAATTCTAAAATATATGTGGCCCATGTGGAATAAATCACTCATTATTATTACACTTCTAACAGGTTTCTTTTCCCAGGCTCAAATCGTTGGTTCCAATCATACTAATTATACTGAAGCTGATTCCCTAAGAGGTTCACTAAGACCTGAAAGAACCGATTTTGATGTTCAGAAATATCATCTAAAATTAAAAGTTGAACCAGAGAAAAAATTCATATCCGGTTCGAACAAAATTACTTTCAGGGTTGAGCATGATCTTCCGGTTATGCAGCTCGATCTATTTGAAAACATGGAGATAGATTCTATTACTCACGGGGATAAATCTCTTAATTATGAGCGTAAATTTAATGCCGTTTTTATTGAATTTAATGAGGAATTAAAAAAAGGAAAATTAGATTCCATTCAGTTCTATTATCACGGAAATCCTGTCATTGCTGAAAACGCACCATGGGACGGTGGCTTTGTTTGGGACAAAGATAAAAACGGCGATCATTGGGTAGGCGTTGCCGTTCAGGGTACCGGTGCCAGTCTTTGGTATCCAAATAAAGATCATCAAAGTGATGAACCTCAAGAAGCCCAAATAGACATTGCAGTTCCCAACGGACTAATGAATGTTTCTAATGGTCGGTTTCTAGGTGAAAATGATTTAGGTAATGGTTTTACTGAATGGCGATGGAAAGTTGTGAACCCAATCAATAATTACAATATCATGATCAACATAGGAAACTATGTGCATTTTTCTGATAAATTCAATGATCTTGATCTGGATTATTATGTGTTGCCATACAATCTCGAAAAAGCGAAAAATCAGTTTAGCGAAGTGCAGGATATGCTGGCTTGCTTTTATGAGAAAATGGGGCCCTATCCATTTGAAGAAGATGGATTTAAACTTGTAGAAACCCCATATCTCGGTATGGAACACCAGAGTGCCGTAGCTTATGGAAATGAATATAAAAAAGGATATCTGGGAAATGATCTCTCCGGAACGGGTATCGGGCTGAAATGGGATTTTATTATTATTCATGAGTCTGGTCACGAATGGTATGGTAACAGCATTACTTCTAAAGATATTGCTGATATGTGGATTCATGAAGGTTTTACCAGTTATACTGAAGCTATTTATATTGAATGCCGATGGGGTAAAGAAGATGCCCTCAAGTACCTTAAAGGAATCAGGCAGAATATTGGGAACAATTCATCAATAATAGGAGATTATGGTGTGAATTCAGAAGGTTCTGGGGATATGTATTACAAAGGAGCCAACCTTTTAAATATGATCAGAAGCATTTACGATGATGATCAATTATGGTGGGATACTTTTAGAGATTATACCAAAACATTCAAGCATCAAACTATTACCACTGCCGATACAGAAAAATTCTTCGATGAAGCTACAGAGGTGGACTTAAAACCTGTATTTGACCAGTATTTAAGATATTCTTCTCTTCCTGTACTTCAATTAAAACAAGGAGACGATCAGATTCTATATCGCTGGCAAGCAGATGTTGTTGATTTTAAAATGCCTGTTGATGTCATCATTGATGATGAAGAACTAAGGCTTAATGCAATTTCTGAATGGCAATCTTTGAAAACCGGTGAAGAACTGGATGAACTGCGAATAAATGAAATGAAGTTTTATGTGAATAGTGAATTTTTAGATTAGTACTTCTCAAAGCTCAGATTGCGATTATCAACACTTGAGTTTCTAAAAATTTTATTCCGAAGGAATCAGTATTAGTTCATTCTGCCTCTCATTAACATATCTAAATCCATCTTCACCCCAGAATCCGGCTTCTTCCAGCATAATACGTATATCCTTATCCCATTCCGGAATTTCAACTTCGGTATTTAGTTCAATGGCATACACTGTATTTTCATATAAAGAATAATCACCAGTCCCGGGCACTCCTCCCTGCTGATCCCACATGCCGATGGTTGGACCTGCAGAATGCCCATACAAACCAAGCGGATGTGTATAAATAGATGCTTTCAATTCTTCCTCTTTTGCTTCCTCCAGGCTTCGACTTAATATTTCGTTTCCGGTACGGCCTGTTTCAAAATTTGAAGTAAGTATATCCTGAAGCTGATTTCCCTTCTTAAAAGCCTGCTGAAGAAATCCAGGAGCCGCTGTTTCACCTTCCTTGAGCACATACGCCATCTGCTGACAATCTGTATTTAACCTAAGATAGGTAATTCCAAAATCGCAATGCAACAGGTCGCCGGGGAGAATTACACTACTGCTATTTTCGTCTGAAAACGCCGTAATATGATCTACAAGTTCTTCTTTGCTTCTCTGGATATCTACCGTAGGATGAAACCAGGTTTCCAGTCCCACTTCGGTTACCTTTTGCCTCATCCACCACACCACATCATCTGTAGTGGTTACACCAGGTTCGATAACTTTTGTGCTAAATGCTTCTTCAATGATTTCCCGGGTAATGGCCACCAGTGAGCTATAGATCACCATTTCCCGGAGCGTCCTGGTTTCTACCCAGCCTACGGCCAGATCTTCCGCAGATACTATTTTATCCTGAAATTCGGTTGGCAGCGCAGCCATGAATTCTTTATAATCTGTCTGCACCAGGCCATCTGCTATTCCATAATTTTCCGAAATATTGAGTCCGATTTTTTCGGGACCTCGATCTTTGATAATATCTATTAAAGCCTGCCATTGATCTGGCTGCTTTTCCTTATCCCAGGCCGATTCAATATTTTTACCAATATTGTAACGTGCTATAGCTAGCTTTTCAATAGAATCTTTAGATTTATTTCTACTGAAAACCAAAATTGTTCTCCTTCTCGCATTCAGCCAGGTACTGGGAAGCATCGTTCTTAAAACCGGATCTTCATTGTATTCCCTGGAGATTAATATCCACATATCAATCCCCGTTCTAGCCATTAGTTTTGGTAAAACTTCATTGAACCTTTCGGCAAGTACCTCATCTACAATTTGAGCTCTTTCACGTTCAGCTAAAACCTGACTTTGCAACATACCGGTGGATAGAGCGAGTAATAATATAAATATCTTTTTCATGAAGACTTTAATGGATTGTGATAAT
>CAXGBX010000049.1:0-10161 GCA_964008195.1 uncultured Flavobacteriaceae bacterium | reverse complement strand
TTAACGATAACAAATATATTATAATTATTGAAAAACGATAATTAAATTTCAGAAAGCTTTAGTGTGATTATTAAATTTGGATCTTTTTAATAGAGTTTCTTAAGGTTTGTCATTCGTTTTTATCTATAAATATTAAATGTTCAATTCACGTTAATTCGTAGGTATTAAAGGTTTGCTTAAAACTATTACTTCAATAATAACTATTATATTTGCCGGAAACAGATTTCACTAAGTATGCTTACCGCAATTCTTACAGGTTTTTTATTCTCTATTTTTCTCGTTTTCGGGGGGAATTTCTTTAAAGGTAAGCTGTCTATCCTGGCATCATTAGTTCCATTAGGATTGTTTGCCTATTTTTTTCAGTTCATTTCTCCCATTTCTAACGGAGAGATAATCATGAAATCTTACGAATGGATCCCATCTTTTGGTGTGGATCTGGGCTTTAAGCTGGATGGACTTGCCCTGCTATTCTCGTTAATGATCACGGGGATTGGTTTCCTGGTTTTTGCATACACGTCTTCCTATCTCAAAGGGCATGAGTATCTGGATAGATTTTATGGATACTTAGGTTCCTTCATGGGGGCAATGCTTGGTCTTGTGCTTTCAGATAACATGATCACTTTGTTCGTATTCTGGGAATTAACCAGTATTAGTTCTTTCTTTTTGATAGGTTTTAATAATACCAATCCGGCATCCAGAAAATCGGCGATGACGGCTCTTGGTATTACTGGAATTGGTGGCTTGTTCTTGCTGGCGGGAGCCTTACTTCTAAATAATATTTCCGGTACTTATAGCATATCCGAAATGCTTACCATGAGCGAAGCGATTCGTGGAAATGAATTATACTTTTTAGCGGTATTGTTTATATTTGGGGCTGCTTTCACGAAATCGGCACAATTCCCTTTCCATTTTTGGTTACCGGGAGCCATGAAGGCACCCACACCAGTTTCCACTTACCTGCATTCAGCAACTATGGTAAAGGCAGGTATTTATCTGCTCATGCGTTTTACTCCAGTACTGGGAGGGGAACAAATCTGGAATACCACACTTATTGTGGTGGGAGGATTTACCATGCTCTATTCTGCCGTTCATACTATTTTTAGAACAGATCTTAAAGGAATACTGGCCTACTCAACAATATCTGCATTGGGTATTCTGGTATTTTTAACGGGACTGGGCACCCAGGAAGCATTTCTTGCCGCGGCGGTTTTTATTATTGTGCACGCGCTTTACAAAGCCACCTTATTCCTGGTTACAGGAATTATTGATCATCAAACACATACCCGCGATATTACGCGGCTTTCAGGACTTAATAAAATTATGCTTCCGGTAGGAATTGCGGGAATTTTAGCGGCAATTTCCAGTGCAGGAATTCCGCCAACCATTGGTTTTGTTGGAAAAGAATTGACTTATGAATCTGTGGTGCACGGGGAAAACTTGGTTATTCTCCTTAGCATTGCGATCGTACTTACAAAAATTTTACTCTTATATGCTGGCTTTTTAGCCGGAATTAAACCCTTTACAGGGAAGCTGCCTGAAGAGCATGCAAATGTAAAGAGGCCGGGATTTATTATGTGGGCTCCTCCGTTGCTTTTGGCAACCTTGGGAGTGGTATTTGGGGTTGCGCCCTTTATCATAGAATCGGCATTGATAAAACCTGTAGTGGAATCTATGGGGGCCGATGCTTCTGAAATTCATCTTGCCCTATGGCATGGATTTAATCTGGTTTTTATCCTTAGTTTGATCACTATAGGAGTAGGGATAGCGCTTTATTTTATAATAAAACCTTCCCGGAAACTGGAAACCAGTATTGCTAAATTTGACAATATCGCCCCGAAAAATCTTCTGCAGAAATTTAACGAACTGTTTGTTGCAGGCTCCAGGTTCTGGACTAATTTCTTTCAGAATGGTTATTTACGAAATTATATTTCCATAATTGTTCTGTTCCTGGTGGTGCTTGTGGGTTATATCATGATTGGAAATACAAGATTTACCATAGATTATAATTCACTTTCTAAAATTACGGTATATGAGATCACCACAACGCTTATTTTAATTGCCGGAATTTTTTATACTGTATTTACACAATCCAGACTTGCGGCAGTAGCGGGAATGGGGGTGGTTGGACTTTCTATCTGTTTGATTTTTGTGTTTTACAGCGCGCCAGATTTGGCAATGACACAATTTTCTATTGATACTCTTACCGTTATTTTATTTGTACTTGTTCTTTATAAGCTTCCGAAGTATTTAAAATTATCAGACTTTAAAACAAGGTTAAGAGACGGTGTCCTATCTACTGTTTTTGGATTGATTGTTACCGTTCTTGCCCTGGAAGTGCTTTCTGAACCGGTTAGTAAGGAAGTTGGTGATTTTTATGCTGCCAATTCTTATATTGAGGCTCACGGTAAAAACGTGGTGAATGTAATCCTGGTAGATTTTAGGGGGGCTGATACTTTAATAGAAATTTCAGTACTATCTATCGCTGCAGTAGGGGTGTTCGGGTTGATGAAATTGAGGCTGAAGATGAAAGACAGAAGAAGATATGCAGACACCAGGTTGAATCCTGAAAACGAAAAAAAGAAACTATAATCTATGCGGACTACTATAATCTTAAAAACAGCTTCTAATTACCTATTACCGGTATTGTTGGTGTTTTCTATTTTTATATTGCTTCGTGGGCATTATCTGCCTGGAGGTGGATTTGTAGGCGGTTTAATAGCTTCTATCGCCTTTATCCTGCATTCATTTGCAAACGGACTTTCAAAAACCAGGGAATTACTCATCATGCACCCGGGTTTTCTGCTGCCTGTGGGGCTGGCTATCTCATTTTTAGCGGGAATGGCACCAGTGGTATTGTTTGACCTGCCTTTTATGACAGGTTTATGGTCTCATGATGAACTCGCTATTTTAGGTAGTGTAGGTTCCTCTTTGTTTTTCGATATTGGAGTTTATCTCGTAGTGAACGGAGTAACCTTAACCATAATTTTTACAATTTCAGAATCGGCCTGATATGGAGATCCTTTTAGCATTAATGGTAGGAATTTTATATGGAACCGGCATTTATATGATGCTGCGCCGAAGCATGGTTAAACTTATTATCGGGATAATCCTGCTGGGGAATGGAGCGAACCTATTGATTTTTTTACTCGGAAGAATTACAAAAGGGGCACCTCCTATTATTTCTGAAAATTCCAAAGTATTTGTAGAAGCCTATGCAGATCCTGTTCCGCAGGCTTTAATACTTACAGCAATCGTTATAAGTTTTGGTCTTCAGTCTTTTGCCATTGTCTTGGTTAAGCGGGCACATACGGTAGTTAGAACTGATGATTTGGATGAAATGAACGCAACCGACGAAGATTCATGAATGAACAATTAGTATTATATCCACTATTTCTTCAGATGGCCATCAGTATCATTCTGATGTTTGGCTGGTCCCGAATAAAATTTCAAAAGATCTTTAGTGTCTTTGGAAGCGTGCTTAGTCTGGGTCTTTCACTCTGGTTATTCATTTTTATCTGGAATAATGGGACACAAACAATACAAGCAGGTAACTGGGAAGCACCCTTCGGAATTACTTTTGTCGCCGATATGCTTTCAGCTACATTGGTGCTGTTAACCGCTATTTCCGGACTTGCAGTTTCGATATTTTCCGGAGCCTCGGTCTTAAAAGATAGGCTTCGATTCGGCTATTTTCCAATATTTCATTTCTTACTGCTTGGTCTAAATGGGGCATTTCTAACCGGGGATATATTCAACCTGTATGTTTGGTTTGAAATTATTATTATTAGCTCGTTTGTACTTATTACTATTGGAGGGGAGAAAGCACAGTTAGAAGGTGCGGTAAAATATTTTACCCTGAACATCCTCGCATCCATGATCTTTTTAACTGCTATCGCGGTACTTTATGGAATTACGGGTAGTTTGAATATGGCAGATCTTGCCGGGCAGATCGCGGAGGTTGAGAATAGAGGGCTGGTCCAGATCACCGCCTTGTTGTTCCTCATTGGCTTCGGAATAAAAGCAGGAGTTTTTCCGTTATATTTCTGGCTGCCGGCGTCGTATCACACCCCACCTTTTGCTGTTTCAGCTATATTCGGAGGATTGTTAACCAAAGTAGGTGTTTATGCATTAATACGGGTTTTCACGCTGATTTTCGTCGGCGATCCATTCCTGAATAATATCATAATGGTTATTGCGATCTTAACGCTTGTAAGTGGCGGGATAGGTGCTCTGGTTCAGAATAATATTTGAAAAGTTTTTTCCTATCTTATTATATGTCACATCGGGTATATGATCGCAGGTCTTGGAATGTTTACGCAAATTGCTATTGCGGGAACCATATTTTACCTTATTCATGATATCATCGTAAAAACGAATTTATTCATGCTTAGTGGTGTGATTTATAGAATTAAGGGGACAAATAGTATGCGTGATCTGGGAGGAATTTATGCGAAGTGGCCAAAAATAAGTCTGCTATTGTTTATTCCGTTATTTTCCCTGGTAGGTATCCCGCCGCTTTCAGGATTCTGGCCAAAAATAAACCTTATCAAGGCTGGATTCAACAATGAGTCTTATATTACCGTGGCGGCGATTATTTTTGCAAGTTTTATCACTCTGGTAATTATTGCAAAATTATGGGCAGAAGTATTCTGGAAAGAGGATAAAGAACTTCCTTTAAGAAGTAATTTTGGATATTTTTCAAAGATGACTAATGCCAAAAGGCTTCAGTTTATAGTACCTGTAGCTCTTTTGAGTATTGTATCTTTGTATATAGGATTTGGAGCTGAGCATGTGCAGCAACTTTCAGCGAGAATTGCCGATGAGCTTGTAAATAGTCAGGGGTATATAGATGCAGTTTTAAACTCGAAGAACTAAGAAAAAATGAAGAATAAATTTCTGTCTAACATATTACTGACCTTTGTTTGGGTTGCCCTGACAGGAGATTTTTCATTCGAAAATTATCTTTTTGGATTTTTTCTGAATTTTCATATTCTCTGGTTAATTACGGTAGGTCGTAAGCGGAGCAAATATTTTCTGATTGTCCCAAAAATTATTATCCTATTGGTCTATTTTCTTTATGAACTGATAAAGGCCAATATAGAAGTAGCTTATGAGGTGATTACACCAAAATTGAATATGACCCCGGGAATTATCATGGTTCCGTTAGATATAAAGTCTGATATGGGGATTACCATGCTGGCTAATATGATCTCGCTTACACCGGGAACTTTGAGTCTCGATGTATCTAATGATAAAAAAGTGCTTTTTGTACATGCGATGTACGTAAAAGACAGGGATAAGTTTATCAAAGGAATTAAGAACGGTTTTGAACGTAGAATATTGGAGGTATTGTCATGACATTATTTGAATATTTACATTTTATAATTTTGCCGATATTGGTCATTTCCGCAGTTTTAATACTTTGGAGGTTCATCAAAGGTCCCAGCATTGCAGATAAGATTGTTGCGTTAGACCTTCTCATAACTACAGGAATAGGAATTATTGCAGTTTATAGTATTATATACAATCAGTCTACATTGATGGATACCGCTTTAATTCTGGCATTGATCGCTTTTTTAAGTACGGTAGCCCTGTCTTACTATCTTGAAAAAAGAAAAAGAAAATGATAGATATAATAATAGGAACCATAGCAACTTTCGGGGCCCTCTTCGTTCTTTTGGCGGCAATTGGGATTGTACGTATGCCAGATACGTATTTGCGGATTTCGGTTACCACAAAAGCGGCAACATTAGGTGTTGGGTTGGTATTGTTATCTACCACTGTTTATTTTAGCAATGCAGATGTAACTTCCCAGGCATTCGTAATTATTTTATTTCTGTTCTTAACTGCTCCTGTTAGTGCCCATTTAATTGGAAGGGCTTCTTATTTTATCGGGGTAAAACTCTGGGATAGATCTGTGGTAGATGAACTCAGAGGAAAATATCAAAAGAATACGCATATTCTGAAAAGTGTGGTTGATGATACGCCAGAGGATAATGTTGATCATTCTAAAATGAAAGACAAATAAGATTATTCAGAATCGGTTTCTTCTTTTTCCTTCTTTTTCTTGATTATATGCTGCACATAACCAAATGCCAGGTTAATAATTAGGATAATCGCGCAGATGATCCCCAACGCGGTATACATTCCAAAACCTGCAAGACAGCCTGCACCTGCACTACACCAAATGGTGGCTGCTGTTGTCAATCCTTTTACTTCATTCCCCTTTTGAAGAATGGTGCCTGCACCAATAAATCCTATCCCAACAACTATTTGCCCGAGAACACGAGTTATATCAACATATTTTTCACCCTGAAATTCTACAGACATCAGTATAAATATAGATGCACCCAAAGCAACAAGCGCATTCGTTTTTAATCCTGCTTCTTTACCCTGAATTTCCCTTTCAAGGCCTATTATTAAACCCGCTACCGTAGCAAGACAAACTCTTAAGGCAAATAATGTCCAATCCATATTTTAGAATGTGAATGATTACTTTTGTAAAATGATACAGTTACCGTCTAAGTTAGAAAAAAGACTTGGAAAGAGGAAGGATGAGGATTCTTTTAGAACCTTAGCAACATCTTCTACCGGGATCGATTTTTTCTCTAATGATTATCTCGGTTTCGCAGGCTCATCTTTAATTTCTCAGGATGCGGATAAAATTCTGAAAAACTATCCTGTTTCTAATGGCTCCACCGGTTCAAGGTTATTGTCTGGGAATCATCCTCTTTTCAAAATTATTGAAAATCAGCTGGCAAGTTTCCATGATGCCCAGTCAGCACTGATTTTCAATTCTGGTTACGATGCCAATATTGGTTTTTTCTCTGCTGTTCCTTTGAAAGATGATTTTATACTATATGATGAGTTTTCCCATGCTTCTATTCGGGATGGGTTAAAAATGAGTCTTGCCAGAAATTATAAATTTCGGCATAATGACCTGGATGATTTAAAGAAAAAACTAAAACGTGTGCACCAGAACAGGGATAATGCTGAAATCTATATCGTGACCGAATCTGTTTTTTCAATGGATGGGGACACGCCAGATCTCAAAGAGATGCTTAAAATTTCTGAAGAATTCAATGCCCATTTAATTGTGGATGAAGCTCATGCTACCGGCGTTATAGGTGAAAAAGGACAGGGGCTGGCGCAGAAATTAGAAGTAGAGAACAGGATTTTTGCTCGTATCCATACCTTCGGAAAAGCCATGGGGAGTCATGGTGCGGTAATCCTTGGACGTCGTGATTTAAAGGATTATCTAATCAATTTTTCGAGAAGCCTTATTTATACAACTGCTTTGTCCCCGCATTGTATTGCTGGCATTAGTGCTGCTTATAGAAAGCTGGATAATGACCAGAAAGCCTTAAAAGAACTGAATTCCAATATTCAGCATTTTAGAAAAGAAATCATTGAAAATAGACTGGAAAAACATTTTGTTGCCAGCAATTCTGCGATACAGGCTTGTGTGATTTCAGGAAATACTAAAGTTAAATCAATCGCTTCAGAGCTTCAGAATAAAGGCTATAATGTAAAACCAATTCTATCCCCCACGGTTCCGGTAGGATCTGAAAGATTGCGATTTTGTGTACATTCCTATAATTCTTTTGAAGAAATATCGGAGGTCTTAAAAGTCTTGGGTAATTTTGTTGCAAAAGATAATTAATGCCAAAGACATATTTCATTACAGGGATAGGGACCGAAGTTGGAAAAACCATTGTTTCAGCAATTGTTACGGAAGCATTGAATGCAGATTACTGGAAACCCATACAGGCTGGCGATCTTCAAAATTCTGATACTCACAAAGTGAAGAGGTTTGTCACCAATCCAGATTCTCATTTTTTTAATAATGCTTACGCGCTGAATACCCCGATAAGTCCGCATGCGGCTGCAGAAATTGATGGTGTTAAGATTAAAGTGAAAGATATTGCAAGACCTTCAACGGAAAACGATCTTGTAATTGAAGGCGCTGGCGGATTAATGGTTCCGCTTAATGATAAAGAGGTAATTGCCGAGCTGATTTCTGAAGACGATGTGGTGATCCTTGTTTCCAGACATTACCTGGGGAGTATTAATCATACACTGCTCAGTATTGAAGCCTTAAAAAGCCGCGGAATTAATAAAATTGGGATTATTTTCAGCGGAAATGAACATCCAACTACTGAAAAAGCCATAAGAAAAATCGGGAAAGTGGAGGTGATCGGAAGAATTGATGAAGAACCCTATTTTGATAAAATGGTTGTTATAGAATATGCTGAAAAATTCAGAAAAAAATTAAGCGAATTATAGTGATGACGAAAAAAAGCTTAGAGGAAAGAGATAAAAAACACCTATGGCATCCTTTAACACAGCATAAAACGAGTCCGGAAATACTACCTATAAAAAAGGCGAATGGCTGCATTCTAACCGACGATAAGGGCAAAGAATATATAGATGCTATTTCTTCATGGTATACGGCTGTTTACGGTCATTGTAATCCTTATATCACCCAAAAGGTCGCTAAGCAAATGCAACAACTGGATCAGGTGGTTTTTAGCGGATTCACTCATGAACCTGCGATAGCTCTTTCTGAAGCTTTGGTGAAAATTTTACCAGAAGGTCAGCAAAAACTTTTCTTTAATGATAATGGGTCTACGGCTACTGAGATTGGGATCAAGATGGCTTTGCAATACCATCATAATCTTGGGAATGACCGCAAGGTAATGTTGGCTTTCGAAGAAGGTTTCCATGGGGATACTTTTGGCGCGATGTCGGTTTCTGGATTGTCGGTTTATAACGGCGCTTTTGAAGATCATTTTATCAGGGTGGAAAGAATTCCGGTACCTGATGGGACAAACCATGCTGAAGTGATTTCAATTTTGAAAGACATTCTTAAAAGTCACAATATTGCCGGCTTTATCTATGAGCCCTTGATTCAGGGGGCAGCGGCGATGAAATTTCATGACGCTAAAGGACTGAATGAAATTCTTAAAATTTGCCGGGAAAATGGAGTTATACTGGTGGCAGATGAGGTGATGACAGGCTTTGGGAAAACAGGAAAATATTTCGCTTCAGATTATATAGAAGAAAAACCCGATGTAGTTTGCATGTCCAAGGCATTGACCGCAGGATTGTTACCTATGGGATTGACTTCCTGTTCGCAAAGAATTTATGAGGCTTTTTATTCAGATGATATCGCCAAAGGCTTATTCCACGGGCATACCTATACGGCAAATCCGCTGGCATGTGCCGCAGCTTTGGCCGGGGTAGAATTATTGGTTTCCGAAGAAGTTCAGGAGAATATTCAGAGAATTTCCTTGGCTAATTCTGAATTTTCAAGAAAATTGGGAAGCCATCCAAAAGTTAAAAATGTACGATGCAAAGGTGTTATTCTGGCTTTTGAAGTAGATGTAAAAACTCAACGTTATGGAAATCTACGAAATCAGCTTTTTAAATTTTTTATGGATAATGGGGTTTTCTTGAGACCTCTTGGGAATACCATATATATTGTGCCGCCATATGTAATTTCAGACAACGAATTAAGTAAAGTGTACTCCGTAATCGAAGATGTTTTAAAAGCATTTTAAAAATTTCGGTATCAGTCAATAATTTTAATTTTCCGATTCAATTTTTGTCTAACTTAGGTAGATAAATTATGAAGATTATGATGCATCCTGATACAAAACTGGATTGGATAAGTGAGGAAAAGGGATTTGGTGTTGTTGCCACCAAAAAAAATCCAAGAGGTACAATTACCTGGGTTCAGGATGAGCTGGACCGGGTTTTTAAGCCAGATGAACCTGAAAATTTTAATTCCATAGCGAAAGAACAATTGGAGAAATATAGTTTCAGGAACAGCATTGGGGAACACATTCTATGTTGGGATATTGCAAAATTTGTAAACCATAGTTTTAAATCCAACTGCCTTTCTACATCTTATAATTTTGAAGTGGCAATTTGGGATATTGAGGTGGGTGAAGAGCTTACAGATGATTATGGATATTTAAATTTATCTGAATCTTTTACTCCCGAAGATGAAGGAATGGCGCGTAAAGTGGTAAAACCAGATGATACATTGGAGCTATATGAAGAGTGGGATAAAGCTCTGGAAAAGCTGTTTCCGGTTATTGGGCAGTTAGATCAGCCATTATTTGATTTACTTTCTGAAAAGGTCAAAGTGGAGAT
>CAXGBX010000048.1:0-10209 GCA_964008195.1 uncultured Flavobacteriaceae bacterium | reverse complement strand
TCCCTTTCAATAAGTAACATTTTTACACCTTATCTATTACACATTGCAGAAGAGGGCGGACTGGAAAATACACTGAGATTTGATCGCGGTTTGCGTAATGGTTTGTATTTTTACCACGGAATTTTAACCAGCAAGTCTATCGCAGACTGGTTCAATCTTTCCTACCGTGATATAAATTTATTGATCTTTTAGTTTATGAAACTTGTTCATCGCCTGGCCTATTATGGTTTGGGCCTTTTCTTTGGAATAGTTATTCTGATCTTTTTTCTGGGTGGTAAAAAAACTTCCTGTGATTACTCGCCAAATGCCAGAGTCCTGAAAAATATTAAAATTAAAGAGCGTAAATTTTCTGAAAATTCAATGCAGTTTTTTGAAGTCAACAATATAGATACTGCTATAGTTTCTAAAATTTTAGAAAGCGGCGATGTAGATTTCAATAAAAGCAATACAGATGCTAAACCTTGTAATATTTATGTGATTTCAGGAGAAGCAGAAAATACTGAAATTGAACTGCAGTTTGAAAACTGCGATAGTATAGCTACTGTGAAAAAAGCTTATATTAAGAAAGAGTCCTAAAATTTTATCATTACCACGAGAAATCCCAAATTATCCGGAATATTTTCAAGGTTTACCTTTTGAAGTTTTACTTTTAGGAATATGAGATTTCCCACTTCGCTTCGCTAGACTTTGTTCTGAATGCCAATCGATTCTCATTCCGACGAAAGAGGAATCTCTTATTTCAATAATTTTGCTTCTCATGAAAAGATTTCTCACTCCGCTCCGCTACGTTTCGAAATGATCTAATTTAATGTGTTTTTAATCACAGAATGAATGTCATCTCGACCAAAGGGAGAGATATCTTTAGTGTTAGAATTAGTCATGAAATTTCTAAGTCGTTTCACTCGTTCGAAATGACACACAGCTATTTGAATTTGTCATTTCGACGGAGCAAAGACCTGCATTAGCGAGGTTTTTGCGACGAAAAATCTCATGTTGTCTGGCAGTAAGTCTCTTTGAAGCCTTCTTATTGAAGTTTTAGTTCTCAGCTAGATGAAATTTCTCCCTTCGCTCCGCTGAGTTTCGAAATGACAGCTTAAAGAAGTTAAGCCTCCAAAATTTGCTCTGCATGAGCTTTGGTTTTTACCTTTTTAATTACCTCTTCAATTTTTCCTTCTTCATCAATTATAAATGTGGTGCGGTGAATGCCATCGTATTCTTTTCCCATAAATTTTTTAGGCCCCCAGACTCCGTAAGCATTGATAACCTCTTTATCTTCATCAGCCAATAAAGGGTACTTGAAATCATACTTATTTTTAAAGTTTTGCTGCCTTTTTTTAGAATCGGCACTCACACCAAGGATCTCATAGCCTTTCTCTTTCATCAAATCATAGTTGTCGCTAAGATTACAGGCCTCTGCCGTGCAACCAGGAGTACTAGCTTTAGGATAGAAAAATAAAACCAGTTTTTTTCCTTTATAATCAGATAACTTTATTTCATTTCCATCCTGATCTTCGGCTTTAAAATCGGGAGCCTTATCCCCTTCTTTTAGTGTTGTCATAATTATTACTTTTGCACTAAAATAAAGCTTTATGAACAAACAGGAAAAGGTACAGTTTGTAATTGATACGTTAAATGAAATTTACCCTGAGATACCCATTCCACTAGATCATAAAGATCCTTATACCTTATTAATTGCAGTATTACTTTCTGCTCAAAGTACAGATGTAAAGGTAAATCAAATCACTCCTAAACTTTTTGAAGTCGCAGATAATCCATATACTATGGTGAAACTTTCTGTCGAAGAAATAAGGGAAATAATAAAACCTGTTGGTCTCTCGCCCATGAAATCTAAAGGGATTCATGGTCTGTCAAAAATTTTAATTGAAAAACATAACGGCCAGGTTCCTGTAGATTTTGAAGCACTGGAAGAACTTCCGGCTGTAGGCCATAAAACTGCCAGCGTAGTAATGGCCCAGGCATTTAATGTTCCGGCGTTTCCCGTAGATACACATATACATAGGCTTATGTACCGTTGGAATTTGAGTAATGGTAAGAATGTGACTCAAACTGAAAAAGATGCAAAACGATTATTTCCAAAAGACCTATGGAACAAATTACATCTTCAAATCATTTGGTATGGGAGGCAGTATTCTCCCGCCAGAGGCTGGGATCTGGAAAAGGATATTATCACAACCAATATTGGCAGAAAATCTGTTATAAATGAATATCGAAATAAAAAGAAATAGTTGTATGTAGTTAAATGCACATAATTTTAAAGTTAAATGACCTGATTACGAATGTCACAAAAAACTCATTTGTTAGTTCGAGCGCAGTCGGGAACTATTGGTTAGGTACACTTAGGTTTCGAATTCGCTCAACCTGACATTCTAAGTTCTAATAAATAGTTGAATATAAAACTACCGACCTCTAAATAGAATAAAAAAAGACCTGTAGGCTAATAAAACAGGTCTTTTTTAAAAATTAATTCAGAAGTGTCTCAAACTTCATTTTCCTGTATTCAATTACACTAAGTGCTTTTGAATAATTCAAAAGGAACTCGATGGTTTCTTTTTTTGGTTCTGAATAATAAGATTTTTCTTCTTTCGAAGATTTTTTAAAGTAAAGTTTCCCCATTTGTTATTGTTTTATGATGGTTTAATAGAATAACGAAAAAAATGGGGCGATATTGTTTTTCCTAATTTGTTAAAATAAGGTTTCTTTTTTCTATAATTTTCCGAAGATTTATAAGTGCGTAACGCATTCTTCCCAGCGCCGTGTTAATACTTACTCCTGTACGATCTGAGATTTCTTTAAAGCTCATATCCTTATAAATTCTCATGGTAAGAACCTCTAATTGATCTTCTGGTAATTCTTTAATTAATTCCTGAACGTCAGACTCTATCTGGTCTTTAATCAGTTGCTTTTCAGCATTCAAATCTCCATCGCTTAGAACCGAAAAAATATTAAAATCACCACTATTATCAAATTTTGGCATTCTTTTATTCTTTCTAAAATGATCAATAACGAGGTTGTGGGCTATTCGCATTACCCAGGGCAGGAATTTACCTTCTTCGTTATATTTACCTCTTTTTAAAGTACGGATTACTTTAATAAAAGTATCCTGAAAAATATCTTCAGCGATATCCCGATTATAAACTTTTGAAAAAATAAAACTATAAATTCGATGTTGGTGACGATTGATGAGAGCGCCAAGTGCGTTTTCATTTCCATCAAGATAATCGCGTACGAGGGAAGCGTCAGTTACCTTAGTATCATTCATAACAGTTACTTTAAAATACAGGAATTAGCTATTCCTGTGGGTTAGGTTATTAGTTTAAAAAAGTAACTGTGTTAAATAGGCAACGCTGATTTTCGGTTATGGCTCAAATATAGTAAGATAAAATTGACAATTGCAAACAAAACCTTAATATTTTAACAATACTATAGCTTTTACGAAGCTTTCTTTCCCGCTTCATATTGAGTAACTTTGGCGCTTCAGTAGAAATTAAGCATGATAGAAGACATCTCTAAAGTAAATCCCAAGAAGAATATAATCATCAAGGGTGCAAAATTGCATAACCTTAAAAATATTAACGCAATAATTCCCAGAAATAAACTTGTTGTTATAACAGGTTTATCAGGTTCCGGGAAATCAAGCCTGGCTTTTGATACGCTTTATGCGGAAGGTCAGCGTAGATATGTAGAGAGTCTCAGTTCTTATGCAAGACAATTTCTTGGCAGACTTAATAAACCCAAGGTTGACTATATAAAAGGTATTGCACCTGCAATTGCCATCGAGCAAAAAGTAAATTCAACCAATCCCAGGTCTACCGTTGGGACTTCTACTGAAATCTATGATTATTTAAAATTATTATTTGCCCGAATTGGCAAAACCTATTCACCGGTTTCTGGAAACCAGGTAAAGAAAGATACGGTAGCAGATGTTATAAATTTCGTGAAAAATTTTCCGGAAAGGGAAAAACTATTACTCCTTGCTCCTATTCACGTCGAGGCAGGCAGATCTTTGGAAAAGAAAATAAATATCCTGGCGCAGCAGGGATACAGCAGAATAAAAATTGATGATCAGGTTGTTAGAATAGATGAAACAGATCTTACTAAAGCGAAAGATGATAACACATGGCTAGTGGTAGACAGGATTATCACCAAAGATGAAGAAGATTTTTATAACCGTCTTGCAGATGCTATTGAAGCTGCGTTTTTTGAAGGAAAAGGAGAACTGTATATTGAGAAATTAGCTGATAATAGTCTGAGGCATTTCAGCAATAAGTTTGAACTCGATGGAATTAGTTTTCTTGAGCCGAATGTACATTTATTCAGTTTTAATAATCCTTACGGGGCTTGCCCTAAATGTGAAGGCTACGGAGATGTTATTGGAATAGATGAGGAACTTGTGGTGCCAAATACAGGACTTTCAGTTTATGAAAATGCCATTTTTCCCTGGCGCGGTGATAGCATGAGCTGGTATAAAGATCAATTGGTTAACAATTCCCATAAATTTGATTTCCCTATTCACAAACCGTATTTCGAACTTAGCGATGAGCAGAAAGATCTTATCTGGAATGGAAATCAATATTTTGAAGGGCTGAACCAGTTTTTTGAATTTTTGGAAAGTAAAGCTTATAAAATCCAGAACCGCGTGATGCTCTCCCGCTATAGAGGGAAAACGAAGTGCTCGGCATGTAAGGGTAAAAGATTAAGACCTGAGGCGCAATATGTGCAAATTAGTGATCATAGTATTACAGACCTTGTAGAAAAACCTTTAAACAAAGTACGTGACTTTTTCAATAATCTGGAGTTGAACGAATATGATGAAATTATTGCAAAACGACTGCTTACTGAAATAAGAAACCGACTGGAATTTCTTTCAAATGTTGGTCTGGATTATCTCACCTTAAATAGAAAATCTAATACCCTTTCGGGTGGGGAATCTCAAAGAATTAATCTGGCTACTTCCCTGGGAAGTAGTTTAGTAGGTTCTATGTATATCCTTGATGAACCTTCCATTGGATTGCATCCTAAGGATACCGAAAAGCTAATTGGGGTATTAAAACATCTGCGTGATCTTGGAAATACCGTAATCGTGGTAGAACATGATGAAGAAATTATGAACGCGGCTGATGAAATTATTGATATTGGCCCTGAAGCAGGAACAAATGGAGGTCATGTGGTTGCCACCGGAACAATGAAAGAAATTTTAAAATCTGAATCTCTTACGGCGAGTTACCTGAATGGAAAAATGCAGATTGAAGTTCCTGAAAAAAGAAGAACTTCGAAGAATAAAATCAAAATCCTAGGGGCCAGAGAGAATAACCTGAAGAATATTGACGTAGAGTTTCAGTTAGGAATCTTTACAGCTATAACCGGGGTTTCGGGAAGCGGTAAAAGTACCCTGGTAAAAAAGATCCTTTACCCTGCAGTTCAGAAAGAAATTGGTGGTTATGGGGGAAAAGCAGGTCAGTTTAGTGGTGTGGAAGGTAATTTTAAAAATCTTGGTTCTGTTGAATTTGTAGATCAGAACCCTATTGGTAGATCATCCAGGTCCAATCCCGTCACCTACATTAAAGCCTATGATGATATTAGAAATTTGTTTGCAAGTCAGCGCCTGTCAAAACTAAGGGGCTTTAAGGCAAAACATTTCTCTTTTAACGTTGACGGTGGTAGATGTGAGACCTGTAAAGGTGAAGGTGAAGTTACCATTGAAATGCAATTTATGGCTGATGTGCACCTGGAGTGTGAAACCTGCAACGGAAAGCGTTTTAAGAAAGATGTCCTGGAAGTGAAATTTCATGATAGGAATATTGATGATATTCTGAATATGACCATTGATGACGCTACAAAGTTTTTCGAAGATCATGATCAGGGTAAAATTGTCAAGAAGTTAAAACCTTTGAAAGATGTAGGTTTAGGTTATGTACAATTGGGACAAAGCTCATCTACCCTGTCTGGTGGAGAAGCTCAGCGTATTAAATTAGCTTCATTTTTGGTGAAGGGTAACACAAAATCCAAAGCGCTCTTTATTTTTGACGAACCAACTACAGGTTTACATTTTCATGATATTCAGAAATTATTAAAATCTTTTAATGCTTTAATAGCGAAAGGTCATACGGTAATAGTGATTGAGCATAATATGGATTTAGTGAAATACTCAGATTATGTGATAGACCTTGGTCCTGAGGGAGGTGAAAACGGAGGATATCTGGTAGGACAGGGAACTCCAGAAGAGCTTGTTAAGATTAAAAAATCCTACACTGCACCATATTTGAAAGAAAAATTGAAATAATTTTAATTATCTGATATTTAGATTTTTATAAATTAAAAACTACCTCCTAGGTCAATCTATAAAAGCCTTTTTCGGAATTCTGGCATAAGCTTTGTATTTCTTTAATAAAATATTATTAATTAAATACGCCACTACCATGAAAAACCTGAGCTTTATTTTTGCATTCTTATTTATTGGATGGTCAGTTTCGGCATCTGTAAATTCTACATCAGCTATTTACTCAAATTATAACGATTCCTTCATTTTTACTGAAGGTGGGGTAGAATTTGCAGTATATCCCAATGGCGAATTTGATTTTTACTTCAATCCGGATTTCAGAAATGGAAATTCCGTACATATCTCATCCCCTAACGTTAATATCAGTTACAATGCTGGGTATAACTATGAGCCCTATATTCAGTACGATGATTATGGAGCGGTAATCCAGATTGAAAACGTTCCGGTTTATTACGATTACTACGGACGTATAATCCAGGCGGGAGATATTTTTATGCGATACAATAATTTTGGACGTTTAGCGAATGTAGGTAATTTACACGTTCATTATAACAATTATCACCGTATTACACATTATACAGGCTTCATTAATCCTTATAATAGACGATATGTTTATAGACCATGGCACGATTATTACCGCCGCCCAAATGTAAACGTGAGTATTGTGTTTGGAAGACCTTATAGAGCTTATTATGAGCCTAGAAGAATTTCTTATAATAACTATGTAACCGTTTATAACAACTATTATATAAATAATAAGAGAAAGAGAAATTTCTACAGACCATCTCAAAAAGTAAGGTCTTATAATTACGGACAAAGAACCAAAACCAGGCGGAATATTTCTTATGACCAAGGTAGAGCAAGCACTGGATTGGCAAGTACGAGACAGCGTGAAGTAGGAAAATCTTATTCTGAAAAAAGGGCTGCAACTCGTTCTGAAAGGACTGTAACCAGGGAAAATGCCAGTAACAATCGCGTGTTTGCAGACAGAAATGAAAGAAGCACCAATTCCAAAGGCAGATCAAGCCACGTAGAAAATTCTAGAAAAAATACGCCTGTTTCTACCAGAGAGCGATCTACTAGAAATGCTCAACAAAGAACTGGTTTGTTAACTGAAAGAAGAAGTTCTGAAAGAATTTCCAGACCTGCAACGAATAGCAGAGAGCGATCTATACAATCTGGGAACAATACAAGTGTTAGAAATTCTGCTACTGCTACCAGAAATAGGACTATAGAAAAAAACAATAGAAGTACTGAAAGGAAATCTGTATCACAGCGTCCAAGTGCAAAAAGAAGTAGTTCAACAGTAAGAAAAACTTCAAGTTCTGCAAACACTCGATCTCAAGTAATTAGATCAAAAAATTCTTCAAGATCGAGAAGTTCGGCACGAAATGTGAATAACTAATTATAGATGACAAGTTCATAATTTAATTTTTTGGTTGGTTAGTTGGAAAACCCCTGAAAGCCCCAAGCTGAAGGGGTTTTCTCGTTTATGATCTTTTCAGGAATTTATTAAGAATGCTATTTATGTCCTCTGAAAACCTGAAATAATAAATAACTAAGAGATATAGTAATCCTACGATCGCAGTTTTTAATAAAATATTTAAGATGGCGTGTACAGGAAATTTCAGAAAATAAAATCCAAAGCTCAATCCTGTAATTAAAATTAAGGTTAAAAAAGTCTTCGAAGTAAAAGGATGAATCCTGAACTTTCTAAATACAATCAAAATTTTGGATGTATTGTATAAGCTGAAAGCAAGAAAACTAGCTACCGCAGCACCTTCAATTCCAAATTCAGGTATAAAGAGCATATTCAGAAGAAAAGCTACGACTACTAAAATCACCCCTACGCCCAGTACAATTCTATAGTAATCTGAATTAAATAAAATACTGTTATTATTCCCTAAAAAATTATCGAACAACTTCACAAAGGATATAAGCAACACAACCAGGATGCTAATACTATATTCTTCTGGAATCAAATCATACAGTGAATTCACGTTGGTAATGATCCATATAAAGATAAGTCCGCTAATGATCAAAAGGTTCAGAGAGCTCTTTTCATAAAGTTCCTTTAGCCCTTTTTTATCTTTCTTATTTAGCATTTCTGCAGTAAGCGGATGAGTTATCTGGTGCATTGCTTTCTGGGGAACTGAAATCACCGTAGCGATATAAACCGCAATCCCATAAATAGCAACATTCTCTATAGGTAGATAATATTCAATCATCACTTTATCCAAATCCAATAGAACGGTGGCAACTGAAGCTGCCAGGAGAATCAAAGAGGAGTATTTTAATACCGGAGAGAGATTTTCCGGGAATCTAAAACTGAATTTAGGACGGTGCAGCGAGAACGCATACATCGCCATTAAGAAGGTCCTTAAAACAAAAACTCCTGCTATCCCAAATATAAATTGAGAGACATCAATCAATTTAAAATAAATCGCAAATAATAAAATACTGATACAGAACCTATGAAAAACTTCTTTCATCAAGTTTCCGAAAGCACTTTTGTAGTAAATTTTAGACCATGAGAAAAAAACTTCAAAATAAGAGGTTGCCAGTGCAATCAAAAATATTAACCAGATATAAGGCTGTACCAGGTCATTCTCTCCCTGAAAATAGGATAAAATCCATTCGTAAAACATCAACCCGAAAAGCCCCATGATCAAGCCTGCTATCGCTGGGATGATTAATACAAAATTCAACAACCTATCCTGTTCTCCCCTTGTTCTATAAGAAGTGAAAAATTTGATTAAGGTGCTGTGAACCCCAAAAACTAAAAATGGCCAGATTAAATTCGCTGCAGATAGAAGGAAACTTACTAAACCGTAATATTCTTTTTCCAGAAAATAGGTGAAAAGAAATAATGTATTTACCGCACCAATCCCAAAACCAATATAAGTGGTCACCATATTCTTAAAGGACTGATTGATAATAATTCCCATTATACCTGCTTTATAAGATTTGCAAGAGTCGCTGTTAAGGTCTTACGATGATATTGGTTTAAGTTATAAGAATTGTTCATTTTTTCATTTTTCAAAAATTTCTGAAATAATTCTTTGATGTAATTGCTCATCTCAAAAGTATCAGCATAAGAAAAAACCTCTCCCGCATTAGTATTTTTAATTATTCTTTCTGCATCCCAGTTCATAGGTCCTACAGCCAAAATTGGTTTTTTTGCCGCCAGATATTCGAATAATTTTCCTGGTATAATTCCTTTGGTCTCTTCAGCATCAATCTCGATAAGTGCTAAAACTGAAGCTTCTCTCTGTATTTGAATTGCTTTTTCATGACTTACATAACCCTCATTTACAAGATAATCCTGCAACTGATGGATTTTTATACTTTTAAGAACTTCCTCACTTACCTTTCCTGCGAGTCGTAATCTAAATTTCCTTTTGAATTCCTGACTTTCTTGGCTCAGCTGTTTTAAAGCTCTCCACAGGTTTTCAGGATTTCTACCCGATAACAGGGAGCCAATATGTGCAATTTCGAAATATTTGTTTTTCGAGTCTTCCGGTTCTAATTCTATGTCATAACCATTAGTAATTACTGTGACTGGTTTAGAAGTCTTTGATTCGAATTCTTTTTTAGTGCTAAAACTGGTTGTAATTATATGGTCGGCAGCACTTAAAACCTGATGCTCAAGCTCTTCATGCTTCATTCTTGAATTTTCACTGAGCTTCAGTTTATCATGATAGCCTATTTGCGTCCAGGGATCACGAAAATCTGCAATCCATTTAATATTCAGAGCTTCTTTAAGTTTCAGGCCTATTAGATGCAGGCTATGTGGAGGGCCTGTAGTAATGATTGCGTGATAATTGCCATTTTCAACTTCCCTTTTCAAAAATTTAACTGAAGGCTTTATCCAGAACTTACGAGCATCGGGAATAAAATAATTGCCCCGG
>CAXGBX010000047.1:0-10262 GCA_964008195.1 uncultured Flavobacteriaceae bacterium | reverse complement strand
AAGCTCATCACGATAAGTTATAAATATCTCGTACATTAATTCAACTCAAGTTTGTCCCGCAAAGGTAAATGTTTATTCGAATTTTTATTCCAGTAATCGGTCTTAATGCGTTCTTTTTTTACCGCTCTGGTAGTTAATATTTCAGCAGTATCAGGATTGCCAGATGGATAAGATTCTTCCCATTTTTCTATGCCGTATGGAAAAACTTTGTCGTAGTAGATCTTCAATTCCCTCCTCAATTCAGGATAAGACAATTTATAAACATAAAATTCTCCTTCTGCATAATATTCACCAATTACAGCATAAGCTTTTACCGGTTGATGGCTTAATCTCAAATATTCAAAAGAAGCTATCATTTTAAAATCCCCTGTAGGCAATTTATCGTGGGCAATTCTTAACTGATTCCAGATTTCATTTTCCAAGGGAAATTTTTCTAATTCGAATTCTTCGTCAGCTTCTCCCTGGAAATAAGAATGGCTGGTAATTTCAAAATTATCACGATTATTAAGTTGCATATAAACCTGTCCGCACCATTCCTGAATAGAAGCGGAAACTTTAAAAGCATAATCTTCACCGTTTAGTGGATAAAAAGTGCTTTGCATAATGCTGTATGGATAAATACCGGTAATAAAGTTTTTGGTCGCATTCAGTTTTAGCACAGAGATATTTTTATCATTCTCTTCAGAAGCTTTTACCTGTGCGTTCGGTAAAAAATCTTCGGTGACGTATATCAATACCGCCTCCCCTTCTCTAATTTCTCCATACCTGGCTTGTTCCAGCTTATAAGAAGTTATTTCAGCTTCCCCGGAGTACCAGTAATTTTTAAATTCTTCGGAAAGTTGTATTTCATGCTTCTCTTCGGAAGAGTTTTTACAGGAAAGGACGAAGATTAACAACAAAATGAAGCTTAAGAACCGAAACATATTTTTTATTAAAGTTACGAATTTCAGGATGTAAGCATTTCTTTTAAGGTTTTATAAACTTCATGGGTAGGTAGTCCCACTACATTAAAATAACTACCTTCAATTTTTTCAATCCCAATAAGTCCAATCCATTCCTGAATGGCATATCCGCCTGCTTTGTCAAACGGCTTAAAATTGGAGACGTAATATTCAATTTCGTTTTCTGTCAATTCAGAAAAATAAACCTTCGTGGTGTGGTTCAGTGTTTTTTGTAAATCTTTACTGGTAAAACATACCGAGGTGATCACTTCATGATCTTTCCCAGAGAGTGATTTTATCATTTCTACGGCTTCAGCATGATTTTTTGGTTTACCCAATGCATTTCCCTTATTATAAACAATGGTGTCACTGGTAATTAAAATCTGATTTTTCTTCAGATCGCTTTTGAAAGCATTAGCTTTTAATATTGCCAGAAAATCGGTGATTTCTTGCTTTTTCAAATGCTTCGGAAAAACTTCATCTACCGGTCTAACGTCAACGGTAACAGGAATTTTCAGATCTTCAAAGAATTTCTGCCTCCTTGGTGAGCCGGAAGCTAAAATGATCTCATGATTTTTGAGTAATTCTTTCAGCATAATTAAAGTAAAATAAATTGTAATAATCCTATGGAAAGTAATCCGAAGAAAAGAACAAACTTCAGTATTAAGCTTAATCTGGAATACTCAGATTTTTTTTCCGCAGACCAGATATTTACCAGGAAAAACAGGAGTGGAGCAACCAACAACAGCAAAGCATAAATAACCGCTGATATATTTTCAAACAAGTACTGGTAAATATAATAGATCAAAAATCCTATGGGCAGTAATACTGTTAGGAAGAGAATCTTATTGGTTCGTTGCTTGCCTAAAACTATGGGTAAAGTTTTATAGCCTGCATTATAGTCACCATTAATATCTTCCTGATCTTTCACAATTTCGCGCAAAAGATTGATCAAAAAAGCAAAAATTGAATAATCTATCAAAATTGAAAATATGGTAGACTGAGTTTGTTGATTTTGCGGGGTGATCGTTGGTAAAAGATCGTAAAGCCCCACTCCAATAGGAATAAGTCCTACGATCAAGCTAACCAAAATATTTCCAACTAAAATGCTTTGCTGAAACTGTGAGTTGTACAAGTATAATATTGCAGATCCAAAGATAAAGAAAGCTGAAAATCCGGGTTTGCCAATAAGGTTAGAAAGGTAAAATCCTAGACCCACACCAATAATATTAAGCGCAAAAAACCATCTGTAGGCGGCTTTTTCTGAAATATGATGGTTTATAATAGTACGTTTAGGCTTGTTCTCAACATCTGCCGCAACATCAAAAATATCGTTGATCACGTAACCGGAAGCGGCGACACAAACTACCGCCAGTACCAACATGGAGAAACCAAAAAGGTTTAAGGTAATGGCAACGCCAAAAGGCTCAAATAGGCCATATTTGATTAGAAACATGGTAAGCGCAATAAAAAGAAGATTGGTCGCTCTGATTAATTTGAAAAAATTAAGCATGTGCTAAGCTTGTTTTTCCATCCATTTTCCCTGTACTTTCATCACCTGTTCTATAACATCCCGAACACAGCCTTCACCTCCTTTTTTGTGGGAAACATATAAAGAAACATCTTTTACTTCTGGTACTGCATCTTGTGGGCAACATGGCAATCCTACAAGTTTCATCGGGTAATAATCGGGAATATCATCTCCCATATAAAGCACCTGCTCAGGTTTTATATTGTAAATATCAAAGAATTCATCCATTTGCTCCACCTTATCACTCACCCCCAGGTAGATGTCTGTGATTCCCAAATCCCTTAACCGCTGTCTTACGCCTTCATTTTTTCCTCCGCTTATGATACATACTGTATACCCGGCATTTTGAGCCATTTTCATGGCATAACCATCTTTAGTGTTCATGGTTCTAAGAAGTTCTCCTTTCGTTGAAATCTGGATGGAACCGTCTGTGAGCACGCCGTCTACATCAAAGACGAAAGTATTTATCTGGTTAAGATGTTCTTTATAGCTTTTTTCCATGTAAATTCTGAATAGATTCGGTTAAAATAGTATAGATTTTTTTTCGGTCTTCATCTAACATTTCAAGATGAGCCGATATGGTTTTTTGATCATTCCTCAGTGCAGGTCCGGTTTGAGCTGAATAGGGATCCAGGCTTTCCAGTTTGTTTACCGTTTCCACGATGAGTGGACGAAGCATCTCAAAAGGCAATTCTTCTTTTTTACAAAAGTCTGAAGCCAAAGTAAAAAGATGATTGGTAAAATTATTCACGAAAACCGCAGAGACGTGCAAGGCTTTTCTCTGTTCTGAATTCACTTCAAAAACACGGTCGCTAATTATGGAGGCAACTTTTTTAAGGAATTGTAAGTTCTCTTCTGAATTTGCTTCCAGGCAAAGGGGAATTTCTTTAAAGTTTATGGGTTTGTTTTTTGAAAATGTTTGCATAGGATAGAAGACACCATAATTATCAAATCCTGAAAGAATTTGAAGGGCTACACTACCGGAAGTATGCGCTACAATAGCTTTCTTTGTCTTGAGCTTTTCCGCAATTTCAATAATCGCTTCATCTTTTATCGCAAGTAAATAAAGATCTGCTTCCTTAAGCTCATCAATATCTGATGTTCTTTTAGAAACATCCCTCACGAAATCAAGATGTTTTCTATTTCGGTTAAAAACCTGAATAACATCTATTTGCTTTGATTTATTAAAGTTTTGGTGTAAGTGAGTTGCGACATTTCCCGCACCGATAATTACCACTTTGATCATAGGGCTAAAATACCAAAAATATTAAGCTGGTAAAATTAACATTCGTAGACTTCAGAATGAATGGATATATGCCTTTCAAACTGATAATAAATCGTTAAATTTGCAGCCGTTAAAATGACACTTTTTCCATGCAGAAAAAAATAGCCTCTATCCTTTTTTCTACCCGAATAATGGCCGTCTTATTTATACTTTTCGCAATTGCCATGGCCATGGGGACACTTATAGAAACCTGGTACAGTATTGAAACGGCAAGAATTTTAATTTATAATGCCTGGTGGTTTGAAGCCATTATGCTTTTTCTTTTAATTAATTTCATTGGGAATATTAAAAGATATAACCTCCATAAAAGGGAAAAGTGGAGTAGTTTGCTCTTACACCTCTCATTTATTATTATCCTAATTGGTGCAGGTATAACCCGGTACATCAGTTATGAAGGTATTATGCCCATTCGGGAAGGGGAGACTACCAACATCTATTTAACTACGGAAAGCTATCTTACTTTCTTTATAGATGGTGAGATTGATGGGCAGCCGCGTAGAAGAGTCCTGCAGGAGGATGTGCTTTTTGGGCCGGAAACGGAAAATGACTATATACTGGATACCGATTTTAATGGAAATCCGGTGAAATTTGAGGTAATTAACTTTATTCATGGAGCTGAAGAAGCTTTGGTTCCCACCGAGGATGGCGAGAATTACCTGAAAATTGTAGAAGCAGGAGAAGGTCAAAGACACGATCATTATCTTAAGGAAGGTGAAGTAAGCAATATCCATAATACACTGTTTACGCTGAATAGTCCTCAGGATGGAGCTATCAACATTCAGGTTGATGATGAAGGGAAATATATAATCGATTCACCTTTTGAGGGTACTTATATGCGCATGGCAGATCAGAAACAGGGCGAGCTGGTAAAAGATTCTACTCAAGCTTTAATGTTGAGATCTCTTTATAATATAGGAGCGATGCAATTTGTAATTCCTGAACCGGTGATTCGAGGAGAATACGATGTGGTACCTACCAATCCTAAAACCAAACAAGATCTTGATGCGGTTACGATGAGGGTCACTGCCAATGGAGAATCTGAAACTGTGACATTATTAGGAGGAATGGGAACTGTGGCCGATCCTGCTCAAATTAATCTTGGAGATCTCGAAATATTCTTAAACTACGGTTCTATTGAGAAAGAATTGCCATTTGCCTTGAAATTGAATGATTTTATTGCAGAAAAATATCCCGGAACTGCAGACAGGGAAACTCCCGGTTACGCATCTTTTAAAAGTAAAGTAGAAATAATTGAAGAAGGGGAAGAACCTGAACCTTATGAGATTTATATGAACCATATTTTGGATAAAGAAGGATATCGATTTTTCCAGTCCAGTTTTGATCCTGATGAAAAAGGAACGGTACTCTCTTTAAATCATGATTACTGGGGAACCTGGGTTACCTATATTGGGTATACTCTTTTATACTTAGGATTGATGCTTATTCTTTTTGATAAAGGCTCACGTTTTGGAAACCTTAAAAAAATGCTGGATAAAGTAAAAGCGAAGAAGAAAGCTCTGAGCCTGATTGCTGTATTTTTATCTATTTCTTCCGGGATTTATGCTCAGGAGGATGATAATCATATGCACGCTGCGACCGCCAAGGCTCAAATGGACAGTATCATTAAAGCTAATATTGCGAATGAAGGGCACGCGGCAAAATTCGGAAGACTGGTTATTCAAGATGCCGGGGGACGAATGAAACCTGCAAATACCTATTCTTCAGAATTACTTCGGAAATTAAGTAAAAGTGATAAATACGAAGGATTAAGCTCAGATCAGGTGCTGATTTCTATTACTGAAAACCCTACAGTATGGTACAATGTCCCAATCATATTTGTAGAAAAACATAATGATAGTCTTCATAAGATACTTGGAGTGGAAGAAGGAAGAAAATATCTTTCCTTAACCGATTTCTTCACCAATACCGGGGAGTATAAGCTTTCAGAGTACTTGGATAAGGCTTATAGGGCCGCTGTTCCGAATAAATTTCAAAAAGATTTTATTAATACAGATAAAAAGGTAACCCTATTATACCAGGCTCTTCAGGGTAAGGTTTTAAAGATATTCCCTGTTCCGGGGGATGAGAACAATAAATGGGTTTCTTATAAAGAAGTTGATGAAGCCAATTTAAAAGGAATGGATTCCGTTTATACCAAACAGATCCTTCCATTATACATCAATGCATTGCGTTCAGGACGTGAAACGGGTGATTATTCTAAAGCCAATCAATACCTGGAGAGTATTAAAAGCTATCAGCAAAAATTTGGTGCGGAGGTAATGCCTTCCGAAGAAAAAATAGATGCGGAGATCACCTATAATAAGTATGATATTTTCAAAAATCTTTACTGGATGTATATGCTGACGGGGATCTTCATGCTCATTTTCGTAATTACCAGAATTTTTAAGGATAATAAGTTTATCCGGGCTTTAATTTATGTGGGCATCGCAATTATTGCTATTTTGTTTACACTCCATACTGCCGGTCTTGGAGTAAGATGGTATATCTCGGGACACGCTCCCTGGAGTAATGCCTACGAATCTATGATTTATGTAGCCTGGGCTACGATGTTCTTTGGTCTGGCCTTCGGAAGAAAGTCTAATTTAACCATTGCCTCTACCGCTTTTGTAACCGCTATGGTTTTATGGAGTGCACACCAGAACTGGACAGATCCGGCTATTGCTAATTTGCAACCCGTCCTGGATTCCTACTGGTTAATGATTCACGTTTCTGTAATTGTTGGTAGTTATGGTCCTTTAACTCTGGGAATGATATTGGGGGTTGTAGCGCTTTTATTAATGGTGCTTACTACGGAATCCAATAAGAAGAAAATTTTGCTTAGCATTCGTGAGATTACCATTATTACTGAAATGGCTCTAACCGTTGGTTTGGTTATGTTAACTATTGGTAATTTCCTGGGAGGACAATGGGCCAATGAAAGCTGGGGCCGCTACTGGGGCTGGGATCCAAAGGAAACCTGGGCCTTAATTAGTATTATGATCTACGCTTTTGTGATTCATATGAGGTTAGTGCCAGGCTTGAGAGGAAGATGGTTTTTTAACTTTATGTCGGTAATCGCTTATGCTTCTATAATGATGACCTATTTTGGGGTAAATTTCTACTTAAGTGGTTTACATTCTTATGCGAGTGGAGATAAGGTTATAACCCCAACATTTGTGTATTATACACTTGCAGGCGTTGCTGTTCTAGGGGCTATTTCATATTGGAAATACCAGAAGCATTACGCTAAAAAAGCCAGGAAAGAAATTGAGAGAAATGCAGGGACTATTTAGTTTCTCTGATATTTGGATATCATAAAAAAAGGCTCACGATACTGTGAGCCTTTTTAGATTTTGATCAGGAAAATTATTTCAAATTTCCAACCATATCTTTCGGGTCTACCCATTCCTCAAACTCTTCATTGGTTACGTAACCAAGATTTGCAGCCTCTTCTTTTAAAGTAGTTCCGTTTTTATGCGCAGTATTGGCTATTTCCGCAGCTTTATAGTAACCAATCTTAGTGTTGAGAGCAGTTACCAGCATAAGAGAATTATTGAGATGTTCCTTAATTCTTTTCTCATTTGCTTCTATACCGGCGGCACAATGTTCTTCAAAAGACATACAGGCATCACCGAGTAGTTCAGCACTTTGTAATAAGGCATTTGCCATTACAGGTTTGAATACGTTCAATTCGAACTGCCCCTGCATTCCACCCACGCTTATGGTCATGTCATTGCCCATCACCTGAGCACACACCATTGTTAGTGCTTCACATTGTGTTGGATTTACTTTTCCCGGCATGATAGAAGAACCAGGCTCATTTGCAGGAATATTGATCTCTCCAATTCCGCTTCGGGGACCAGAAGCCAGCATTCTAATGTCGTTACCAATTTTATTCAGGGATACCGCTAGCTGCTTTAAAGCTCCATGAGTTTCTACAAACGCATCATGAGCTGCCAATGCTTCAAACTTGTTTCCAGCTGAAACCAGTGGCATATCAGTAAATTTCGCGATGAATTCTGCAACTCTTTTAGAATAACCTTTTGGAGTGTTGAGTCCGGTTCCCACAGCAGTTCCTCCTAAAGCAAGTTCAGACAGATGCGGCAGGGTATTTTCCAAAGCTCGTATCCCAAAATCAAGCTGGGCAACATAACCGCTAAATTCCTGACCCAGAGTTAGGGGAGTGGCATCCATAAAATGGGTACGACCTATTTTTACCGTATTCTTAAATTCTTCTGATTTCTTTTTGAGGGTATCTCTGAGTTTACGAAGTCCAGGCAAGGTTACTTTAGTTACTTTTTTATAGGCTGCGATATGCATTCCTGTTGGAAAAGTATCGTTAGAAGACTGAGACTTATTTACATCATCGTTAGGTTGAAGTGTTTTTTCACCTTCGCCAATAGTCTTTCCGGCTAGTTGATGAGCTCTATTGGCAATTACCTCATTTACATTCATATTACTCTGAGTACCACTACCAGTCTGCCAGATCACTAATGGAAATTGATCGTCATGCTTACCTTCAAGAATTTCATCACATACTTTTGCAATAAGATCCCTTTTATCTACTGGTAAAACCCCTAATTCACAATTGGTATAGGCTGCTGCCTTTTTCAGGTAGGCAAAACCATAAATAATATCCAAAGGCATGGAAGACGCGGGACCAATCTTAAAATTGTTTCTTGAACGTTCGGTTTGCGCTCCCCATAATTTATCTGAAGGAACTTTTACTTCCCCCATGGTATCTTTCTCTATTCTGAAATCCATAGTATAAATATTGATTGTGCCACAAAGTTAAGGTTTACCAGATTTTTTTAATCTAAAAAAGATTTAAAATCTAAACCTATACTGCTAATATTACCGCATTAATAAATTGTTGAACTACTAAGCCTTTAATATTACGGAAAGTCTCATCGTAAACTACACTTTATCAACAGGAATGGGAGTAAATATATTAAAAAGTCAATTCTTTTCTGTGATAAGCGGGTTAGACTTCCTATCTTTGGCCAGATTCTAATCAAACTTTGACTGTTATGTTCGAATTCGATCAATACCTTGGTTTCTTAGCTTTTTTAGCAATATTAACGATGGGTTTCTGGCTTATGATCTTTTTAATGGCATTCCTTCCTTATTGGATAGGAGGTTCTGTTGGAGAGTTGATTAAAGAAAAACGCGAAGCTCGAAAAAAAGCTAAAGCGGAAAAAGCATAAAAAAAGGGACTAATTTTAGTCCCTTTTTTTATGCACATTATTTATAGGATTTAGAATTCTCCTTCGTCAAAATCCTCATCCCCACCATCCCTTCTTTGCTGACGTTGCTTTTGCTGGTTGAACCTATAAATGAATGATACATTTACAGATTGTCCCTGTCTCCATTGAAATTCACTATCCTGTTCAAAGAATTCTGTGGTTGTAAAACTGTTTCTTTTTCTTCCGTTAAAGATATCCCTAACATTTAGCGAAAGCGTAGCTCTTTCGTCTAAGATTTCTTTACTGAACGCAAGATCAATATTTAAGATACCTTCCTGGGTTCCCTGAATTTCATCAGAAGGACCGCGATAAAACAAATTTGTCTGCCAGTCAATTTTTAATGGCAAGGTGACTTTAGAGCTAAACCTTCCAAACCAGCTTGAGTTATCTTGGCTGTAATCAACTCCATTAAACTCCCCGTCCAACTTAAAACGGAAAATGTTCACACTACCATTTAATCTAAGCCAGTCTGCCGGATTGTATAAAAAACCTAGTTCTCCACCCATTCTGTCATTAGTGGCAAGGTTAAAAGGAATACTTCTAATTACTTCTATTTCCTGATTATTGGGCCCACTAATAAAAACTTCTTCCTGTACCCTTTGAAAAGCATCTGTTTCTCTTTGAAAATACACAGAAGAGGTAAGGGTTAACTTTTCCCATTTTTTCAAATAACCAAGATCGAAGGCATTGGAGTATGCAGGATCAAGATTTGGATTCCCCTGGAAAATATTATTTCGACTACTTCTGGAAGGGAAAGGATTAATGTACCAGCCTCTAGGTCTATTTATTCTACGGTTATATCCCAAAGTGATACTTTCATCTTCACCAAGCTCATATATAAGGTTCAAAGTTGGAAATAGGCCAAGATAATTTCTGTCAAAATCTGTATCTACATCAAAAGAGAATTCTTCCTGTAGTTCTGCTTCAGTAAGTTCAGAATCAATAACTCCTTTTAGATTAGTATTTTCCAAACGTAAACCAAGAAGAAAGCTGAATTGCCCGAATTTTGTCCCGTACTGCGAATAAAGTGCCTGTACATTTTCAGAATAGTCAAATATATTGGTCTGGTTCACATTTAGAACAAACTCTCCATTTTCATTTTCCTGAAATAATTGGTAATCTGTCACTTCATTTTCAAAATTTCCGCGATATCCGGCTTCAAATTGAGAATCTTCACCAATCGGTAAAACATAGTCTGCCTGGATCAAATACTCTTTTTGATCTTCTACTGATTTTCTATCAGGAAACCGTGTTTCGTC
>CAXGBX010000046.1:0-10316 GCA_964008195.1 uncultured Flavobacteriaceae bacterium | reverse complement strand
TATTATGCTGAAAATTTTAATGAAAAGCTTTGTTTTTAAACACAGATCATTCCGAGCGAAGTCGAGGAATCTCATTTTAACAGGTTTCTCACCGACTTTAATTTTTCTAAAAGATCTTTCAACTTGAATTGTCGTCATGCTGGACTCTTTTCAGACAGCCTCGACGTTTTTAGATTGTTTCCTACATTTGAAATAAAACAGAGCTATGGAAATTTTAGTTTATGGAGTTGGTGGTATCGGAGGATATTTTGGCGGAAAACTGGCAAATGTTGGATTTAATGTGAGTATGATTGCCCGAGGTGAACACTTAAAAGCTATTCAGAAAAATGGTCTCGAGGTTGAAAGCATCAACGGAAATTTTAAAGTAAAGCCAAAAATTGCAACTTCTGATGTTTCTGAAGTTTCAAAACCAGATCTTGTTATTCTGGGAATTAAATCCTGGCAAATTCCTTCAGTTGCTACAGAATTAAAACCGATCATAGGAGAGAATACCATGGTGCTTCCTTTACAGAATGGAGCCGATAATGTGGAAAAATTACTGGAAATTCTTCCGAAGAAAAATGTCCTTGCCGGACTCTGCTTTGTAGTTAGTTTTATTGAAAAACCGGGAAAAATCACACACGCTGCTTTTGATCCCAAGATCACCTTTGGAGAAATCGACAATTCACAATCAGATAGGATTCTAAAACTGAAAAATATTTTTGATGAAGCAGGAATATCGAATAGCATCCCTGAAAATATTCAGCTGGAGATCTGGAAGAAATTCCTGTTCATTTGTACGATTAGCGGGATTGGTGGTTTAACCAGGGTTTCAATAGATAAAATAAGGGAAAGCGATTATCTTTTTGAAATGATGAGAAAAACAGCGAAAGAAATTATCGCTGTTGGAAAAGCTAAAAATATTCCGCTTAACAATAAGCATCTGGAAATGGTTTTTGAAATCATCAATTCTCAACCAGAAGGCAATACAGCTTCTACGCAAAGGGATATTATGCAGGGAAGGCCTTCAGAATTAGAAAACTTTAATGGCTATATCGTAAAAGAAGGTGAAAAACTGGGGGTGGAAACCCCGGTAAACAGGTATATCTATGAATGCCTGAAACCTATGGAAGAAGCTGCTCGAAAATCGAATTAATACAGGCTCCATTCATTCCTGATAAGTCCCTGAAAATTGTATTTTTGCAGGCAGATTTTAATCCGTGCAGTAAAGTAGTCACTGCGGAGGAGGGAAACGACTGAAGCAGTCTCTAACAACAATGGATTGCGTCGCTTTGCTCGCAATGACTTTAAGGAAATTGTAATAAGAGAAAGTAGAAAATGAGTTACCACTTTAATAAGATCGAAGAAAAATGGCAAAAATACTGGGCGAAAAACCAGACTTTTAAAGCCTCTAACGATTCTGAAAAACCTAAATATTATGTTTTAGACATGTTCCCTTACCCTTCCGGGGCTGGGCTTCATGTAGGGCATCCACTGGGCTATATCGCCAGTGATATTTATGCGCGCTTCAAGAGGCATAAAGGTTTCAATGTGTTGCATCCTCAGGGATACGACAGTTTCGGACTTCCGGCAGAGCAATATGCCATTCAAACCGGTCAGCATCCCGCGGTAACTACTGAAAATAATATTGCTCGTTATCGCGAGCAACTGGATAAAATTGGGTTTTCTTTTGATTGGAGTCGTGAGGTGAGAACCAGTGAGCCAGATTATTATAAATGGACGCAGTGGATCTTTATTCAGCTTTTTGAAAGCTGGTATGACCAGGAAGCAGATAAGTCCCGTCCAATTTCTGAGCTGGAAGAAATATTTGCTTCGGAAGGGAATTCCAGGGTAAAAGCTGCCTGTGATGATGATACTGAAGAATTTTCTGCGGAAGAATGGAATAAATCTTCTGCAGATGAGAAAGAGAGAGTTCTTTTAAAATATCGCCTTACCTATCTGGCTGAAGCTGAAGTAAACTGGTGTCCGCAACTTGGGACTGTGCTTGCGAATGATGAGATCGTGAACGGAGTTTCTGAACGTGGCGGTTATCCCGTAATCAGAAAGAAAATGACGCAATGGAGCATGAGAATTTCAGCGTTTGCTGAAAGACTGCTTCAGGATTTGAATAAAATTGACTGGACCGAAAGTTTAAAAGAGAGTCAGCGTAACTGGATAGGGAAATCGGTTGGGGCGATGGTTGAGTTCCCCATCCTATCCTTCCCCAAAGGGGAAGAGAAAGGAAAGCCGGGATATATGACCGGTGGGAATAATTCTCATTTACTGATTGAAAAAGCAAAAGAAAACAGAAATAATCCTACCGAAGCGGAGGCTGCATTATGGGCACAATTAAGAAACAAACAGCTCGGAGGTTTTAAATTCCGACAGCAACATTTAATAGATGATTTTATAGTTGATTTTGTATGTCTTTCAAAACGACTGGTTATTGAAGTTGACGGAGGTGTTCATAATGAAGCGGTTGAGTATGATGCAGAACGCACAAAGGTTTTAAATAAAAGAGGATTTAAAGTTATTCGTTTTAGCAACGAGGAAGTCCTGGGAAATCTTGAAGGTGTGCTTGACAATATTACCGAAATATTGGATAAGCAAGAAGATTATTCTGCGCAGGATATAGTTCCCCCTTTGGGGGCCAGGGGGATTAAGGTTTTCACTACCCGTCCTGATACCATTTTTGGGGTAAGCTTTATGACGCTTGCGCCGGAACACGAATTGGTTGAGAAAATCACTACCGAAGCGCAAAAAGAAGAAGTTGAAGCATATATTGAAGCCAGTGCAAAAAGGAGTGAGCGCGAACGTATGGCCGATGTAAAGACCATAAGTGGCGTTTTCACCGGAGCTTATGCTGAACATCCATTTACCGGGGAATCTATCCCGATCTGGATCGGGGATTATGTACTTGCAGGTTATGGAACCGGAGCGGTAATGGCTGTTCCTTGTGGTGACCAGCGGGATCATGATTTTGCAAGACATTTTGATCTTCCAATTCCCAATATTTTTGAAAACGTAGATATTTCCCAGGAAGCTTATGCGGGGAAAGAAGGCACGGTGATCACAAATTCAGATTTCCTTAGCGGACTCGAATATAAAGAAGCACTCAATAAAGTAATTCTTGAACTTGAGAAAACAGGTCAGGGTTATGGAAAAACAAATTACAGGCTTAGAGATGCGGTTTTTAGTCGTCAACGATATTGGGGAGAGCCGTTTCCTGTTTATTATGTGAATGGTCTTCCGAAAATGATCGAAAAGGAGCACCTTCCTTTAAGATTGCCAGAAGTAGAAAAATACCTTCCAACTGAAACAGGAGAACCTCCATTAGGAAATGCGACCGATTGGGCATGGGATACAAAGAATAATAAAGTGGTCTCTAATAAGATGCTGAAACAATCCCGAAAGCTTTCGGGACAGCATGACGAATCTAATTCTGATGTCACCCCGAGCGCAGTCGAGGGGTCTCAGGATAATGGAGTTTACCCCCTTGAGCTGAATACCATGCCGGGATGGGCCGGAAGCAGCTGGTATCTTTTCAGGTATATGGACGCGGGCAATCCCGATCGTTTTGTTTCAGAAGAAGCGCAGCAATACTGGAAAAATGTAGACCTATATATTGGAGGTAGTGAACATGCAACCGGTCACTTGTTGTATTCTAGATTTTGGACTAAATTTTTACATGATCGTGGTTATTTAACAGTTGAAGAGCCATTCAAAAAACTTATTAACCAGGGAATGATCCTTGGGACTAGTGCTTTTGTTTACAGGCTTGAAGGTGAAAATGTATTCGTTTCCAAGAACCAGATTAAAGGCAACAATGTTCAGCCGATTCACGCTGATGTCTCTTTGGTAAATGCTTCAGACGAACTGGATATTGAAGGTTTCAAGAAATGGCGTCCTGAATTTGCCGATGCTAAATTCCTGACGGAAGATGGAAAATATATCGTTGGAAGAGAGGTGGAGAAAATGTCCAAATCTAAGTATAACGTGGTGAACCCGGATGAGATCTGTAAAGATTACGGGGCAGATACCTTAAGAATGTATGAAATGTTCCTGGGGCCGCTAGAACAGGCAAAGCCATGGAATACCGCGGGAATTACCGGAGTACACAATTTCCTGAAAAAACTATGGAAACTCTGTCATAATGGGGAAGAATTTTTTGTTTCAGATGAACAGCCTTCTGCCGATTCTCTGAAGACTTTTCATAAGACCATTAAAAAGGTAACTGAGGATATTGAGAATTTCAGTTTCAATACTTCGGTTTCTACTTTTATGATCTGCGTAAACGAGCTAACTGCTCAAAAGTGTAATAGCCGTGAAATTCTGGAGCCTTTAGCAGTGCTTATCGCTCCTTATGCTCCTCATATAGCTGAAGAGCTTTGGGAAAAGCTGGGGAATTCAGATTCGATTACCACCGCAAAATATCCTGAATTCGAAGAGAAATATTTAGTGGAAAGCAAAAAGAACTATCCTGTTTCTTTTAACGGAAAAATGCGTTTTACGATGGAGCTTCCATTGGATATGTCTAAAGATGAAATTGAGAAAAATGTTCTTGAAGATGAAAGAACAAAAAATCAATTGGACGGATCAACCCCTAAAAAAATAATAGTGGTTCCGGGTAAAATTGTAAATATTGTAATTTAACCCCGTTAAAAATATTAAAAAGGAGTGTCAAATGTTATTTTTTACATTTGCCACCCCTATTTTTATTTTCTTTGTTATTTTTCGGAATCTAAAACTTCTACTATGAAAATCGGGATTCCAAAAGAGATCAAAAACAATGAAAACAGGGTGGGAATGACTCCCGCCGGAGTACTTGAACTTTCTAAATTAGGTCATCAGGTTCTGGTTCAATCTACCGCTGGTGATTCCAGTGGTTTCGATGATAAGGATTATCACGCTGCAGGTGCAACTATTTTACCTTCCATAGATCGGGTGTATGAGCAAAGTGATATGATCGTAAAGGTTAAAGAGCCTATTGAGCCGGAGTATGATCTAATTAAAGAAAATCAGATAGTATTCACCTATTTTCACTTCGCTTCCAATCAAAATCTTACCGAAGCGATGATAAATAGTAGATCTGTTTGTATTGCATATGAAACCGTAGAGGAGGATGACGGCAACTTACCATTATTAACTCCCATGAGTGAAGTGGCTGGAAGAATGGCTATTCAGCAGGGAGCTAAATATCTTGAAAAACCTGTAAAAGGGAAAGGTCTTTTGCTGGGGGGAGTCCCGGGAGTGCCACCGGGAAAGGTACTTGTCCTGGGGGCTGGAACCGTTGGGGTCCAGGCCGCGAAAATGGCCGCTGGTTTAGGAGCCCAGGTGACCGTTCTCGATGTGAATATGAACAAATTACGCTATGTGAATGATATTATGCCCAGTCATGTAGTAACCGAATTTTCTAATGAATATAATATAAGGAAGCACATTCAAATCACAGATCTTGTTGTAGGAGGTATTTTAATTACCGGGGCAAAAGCTCCAAAACTAATCACCAGGGATATGCTAAAATTGATGCAACCCGGAGCGGTGATCGTGGATGTCGCCGTAGATCAGGGTGGTTGTGTAGAAACTACCAGACCAACTACTCATGAGGATCCGGCTTATATTATTGATGACGTGGTGCATTATTGTGTGGCCAATATGCCTGGAGCGGTGCCTTATACATCAACTCTGGCACTTACCAATGTAACTTTGCCTTACGTTTTGAAGCTTGCTGAAAATGGATGGGAAAAGGCATGTGAAAAGGACAGGTCTCTGGCCAAAGGCTTAAATATTATAAACGGGAAAGTGGTGTTTGAGCCAATTCTGGAGGCTTTTGAATGGAATAAATCTTTTGCCTAACCTAAGTAAAGATCTACAAGGCCTTCAGGTGTAATTACTTTTACGGTTTTATTTTTCTTGTCCACTTTTTCTATGAATTCGTCATTCATAGGGATAAGGATCTGTTTGCCGTCTTTTTCAATTTCGAAAAGAGCCTGGGATGTGGTGTCGTTGATAGAAACTATTTTTCCAATGTTTCCATGGGTGGCATCTTCTACGTCAAAACCTATGATCTCGTGAAAGTAAAACTTGTCTTCCGGTAATTCGGGTAGCATTGAGAGTGGAAGATATACATGGGTGCCAATCATATCTTCGGCATCATCTTCGGTGTCTATATCTTCAAATTTAGCACGCAGGAGGGTGCTTTTGTGCAGGTAAGATCTTTCAATAAAAAATGGAACCAGATTATCGTTGTATTCAACGAGCACTGATTCCATTTCTGTGTAAGTTTCAGGTTCATCGGTGTCCAGTTTAATGAGCACCTCTCCCTTAAAGCTAAATTTTGCAACGATTTTTCCGAGGTAGAAACATTCTTCCTTAGTCATTGCAGGTTGCTGTTTAAGCGTCTTTTTTGTCTTCAGTTTTAGCTTCTTCTGCAGTTGCAGCTTCCACCTCTTCTTCAGCAGCTTCTACTGTAGCCTCATCTGTAGCTTCTGCAGTTGCAGCAGCTTCAGCCTCAGCAGCAGCTTTAGCTTCTGCTTCTTCAGCTTCTTTGAATTCAGCTTCACGCTTAGCGTTAGCTTCTTTTTCAGCTTCAAGAGCTTTTGCTTTTTCAGCTTCCTGAGCTTTGCTCAAAGAATCTTTTTTAGCTCCGATCTTTCCTTCTTTTTCTTCTAACCATGCTTTGAATTTCTCCTCAGCCTGCTCTTCAGTCAAAGCTCCTTTATTCACACCTACTGCTAAGTGTTTCTTAAGAAGGGCTCCTTTGTAAGAAAGGATAGCACGAGCGGTATCTGTTGGTTGAGCACCATTTTGCAACCACTTAACAGCTCCATCTACATCAAGTTCAATAGTAGCAGGATTCGTGTTAGGGTTGTAGATTCCCAATTTGTCCAAAAATTTACCGTCTCTTTTAGCGCGGGTATCCGCAGCTACGATCCAGAAAAAAGGTTTTCCTTTTTTACCGTGTCTTTGTAATCTTATTTTTACTGGCATAAAAATTAAATTTTGGGGTTCTCGACCCCGATTATTAATAAGTGGGCAAAGATACTACATTTTTCTAATTTTTAAGTATTTCGCAAGTTATTTTAGAATGCTTTAAATCAATATTTTGAATACTGGTTTTATATAAGTATTGGGAAGATTTTTGGTTTAAAATATATGCTGCTGTTAAAAGAGGTTAATAAGTGCTAAACCCTGTTAAATAGGTTGTTGAGACGGTTTTCTGATGTTATCTTTACTTCAGTAAAAACAAAATAAATTAAGCTATGAGTTATTCAAAAGAGGTTTCTAATAAGTTAAATGAATTGTTAGAAAAGAATTATGACGCTGAAAAAGGATATAAACTGGCAGCGGAAAAAGTAAAAAGACAGGATCTTAAAAGTTTTTTCAGTCAGAGAGCACAGGAAAGATATGATTTTGGACATGAATTAAAGTCTGAAATTAGAAACTTTGGCGAGAATCCAGATAAAGGTTCAAGTCTAAAAGGAGATGTGCACAGATCATGGATGAATCTTAAAGCCAGTCTTTCTAATGATAAAGATGAATCTGTTCTTGAAGAAGCTATTCGTGGAGAAAAATCTGCTGTAGAAGAATATGAAAATATACTGAAGGAAAAAGAAATTCCGGCTTCGACACAGAATATTTTAATGAAACAGAAAAATGCTATTGTAGCTTCTTTAAATGAAGTGAAAACTCTTGAGAAGCAAGCTTAGTATTTCTATAAAAATTTCTTTAGGTTAGATTATAATTTGATACCTGAAGATTTTTAAACCCAAAGATGCGAGCAATGTTTGATTGAAGTAGTAGTTTTTAGTGTTCGTATCAGGCCTCACAAATCATCTGAATTTTCAGGTTTTTGTGAGGCTTTTTTAATCTTTATAATTAAAAGCTGAAAATTTAAACGACACAGTCAAACTGAGCGCAGTCGAAGTTTTAATCCTGGTTGTTAGTTAGCCTTCGACTGCGCTCAGGCCGACACCGTTTAATAAATAAATTCTTTTAAGCAAGTTCTTTTCCATTTCCTTCTTTTTTGGAGCGCAGAAAATTGGGATCATTAGCGATCGATATATTATCAGATAGATAGACGTAATTAAAAATGCTGAATGTTCCGAAGCGATAGTCTATGGAATAAATTTTAGGAAATTATTGGTTAATAATTCCTGAAAACTAAGTTTTAAATCAGACATAAAGTTCCTTATTTTAGCCCGGATGATTCAATAAGTTGAATCCCATTATTTTCTTCTGAAAGGCATAAAATTTTACTGAATGTACCTCATTTTTGATACCGAAACTACCGGACTTCCCAAAAACTGGAATGCTCCATTGACCGATTCTGATAACTGGCCCAGATGTATACAGATCGCCTGGCAGATGCACGACGAAATGGGCCGACTAGTAGAAAGTCAGGATTACCTGGTGCAGCCGGAAGGTTTTGATATCCCCTATGATTCTGAAAGAATTCATGGAATTTCAACAGATCTTGCCACAGAGCAGGGAGTGCCTTTAGATGAGGTACTGGAAAAGTTTAACATCGCTCTTCAGAAATCAAAATTTATAGTAGGTCAGAATGTAGGTTTTGATCTGAATATCATGGGTGCGGAATTCATTAGAAGGGATTTCGAAAATTCACTTCAGGAAATGCCGGTTCTGGACACCTGTACCGAAGTTACGGCAAACCTGTGTAAGATTCCCGGGGGTCGTGGAGGTAAATTTAAATTGCCAACACTTACCGAACTGCATGAATTTCTTTTTGATGGAGCCTTTGGTGAAGCGCATAACGCGACTGCCGATGTAGAGGCGACCACACGTTGTTTTCTAGAGCTCATCCGTCAAAGAATTTATACCGTGGAGGAACTTGATGTTCCTTCAGATTATTTTGAGAATTTTTCAGAAGCCAATCCAAAACGGATTGAGCTTATCGGGCTGAAGCATATCAATTTAAAGAAAGCTTCAGATAAGATCAGAAAAAGGCTGGAAAAACAACAGCCTTCAGATGATATCTCAAATGAAGAGATTCAGGAGAATCTGGAAAAACTGGATGAAGTTCCTTTTGCCCATCTTCATAATCATTCACAATTTTCAGTATTACAATCAACTATTAGTATCCCAGATCTTGTAGCTGCAGCAGCCGATGAAGATATGAATGCCGTGGCGCTGACCGATCATGCGAATATGATGGGAGCTTTTCATTTTGTAAAAGAGATTGGAACTTATAATAAGAGCTTAAAAGATCATAACGCAACCGCAGAAGAAAATGGTGAGGACCTGAAGAAACCTTTAAAGGGCATCGTTGGCTGTGAATTCTTTGTTTGTGAAAATCATGCTGATAAAAGCCGAAAAGACAATGGTTACCAGGTAGTGATGCTGGCCAAAAACAAGAATGGATATCACAACCTGGCAAAAATGTCTTCCAAGGCTTATACCGATGGATTCTATTATGTGCCTCGTATAGATAAGGAAGTGATAAAACAATATAAAGAGGATATCATTGTCTTAACCGGAAATCTCTACGGAGAAGTTCCAAGTAAAATATTAAATATAGGGGAGAAACAGGCTGAAGAAGCTTTGGTGTGGTGGAAAGAGGAATTTGGTGATGATCTTTATATTGAAATGATGCGCCATGACCAGGAGGATGAGAACAGGGTAAATCCTGTTTTGGTTGAATTTTCCAAAAAGCATGATATAAAATTAATCGCTACCAATAACACTTATTACTGGAAGCAGGAAGATGCCAATGCGCATGATATTTTGTTATGTGTAAAAGACGGCGAGAAACAGGCGACTCCAATAGGTCGTGGTCGTGGGTATCGCTATGGATTGCCAAATGAAGAATATTACTTCAAGTCTGGTAGCCAGATGAAGAAGCTTTTCAAAGACCTGCCTGAAGCGATTAGTAATATTCAGGAAATTGTAGATAAAATTGAGCCTTTTGAGCTTGCCAGGGATGTATTACTTCCAGCTTTTGAGATCCCGGAAGAATTTCAGAGTGAAGAAGATCTGGTTGACGGCGGAAAAAGAGGGGAAAATGCTTTTTTAAAACATATCACTTTTGAAGGTGCGAAAAAGCGTTATCTTGAAATTACCCCGGAAATAGAAGAACGTCTAAACTTCGAATTATCGGTAATTGAAAATACCGGTTATCCCGGTTACTTCCTTATTGTGGAAGATTTTATCCGGGCTGCACGGGAAATGGGAGTTTCAGTAGGACCGGGACGTGGTTCGGCGGCAGGATCTGTGGTTGCATACTGTCTTTGGATCACCAATATCGATCCTATGAAGTATGATCTGCTTTTTGAGCGTTTCCTGAATCCGGATCGTGTGAGTATGCCCGATATTGATAT
>CAXGBX010000045.1:0-10559 GCA_964008195.1 uncultured Flavobacteriaceae bacterium | reverse complement strand
AACTGGCCTGAAAAGCGCGTAAACGCCTGGGATGCATTGCTTAAAGCCCGTGCTATTGAAAATATGAGTTATTGTATAGGTCTTAACCGTACCGGTGAAGATGGTGATGGTTATGTGTATAATGGACATTCTGCAGCTTATGATCCGCTTGGGAAGGAACTAACAAAATTAGACCGCTCAGATGCTTTTACTACGGAATTCAGTATTGATAAGACAAGTTTAAATGAAATAAGAAATAAGCTTAAATTTCTTCAGGATAGGGATAATTTTACTTTAAACTAAAAGTTTCTACCTTGTCCCAGTTGCTTCTTACGTCTACCGTATCCGGATAATAAAGGATCCTTTCCGGCTTCCTTTTTCTAAGGTAATTTCCTGTGTCCCATTTCCTGTTAGAATTGGCATCATAGATAACCCGGATTAGAAAATTCCCCGGATTCAGAAAATCAAAGGTAAAACTACTGGTATTATCTGAGTATTGCTCGGCCAGCACTTCTCCCTTAGTATTGGTTAACTGAACAATGATAGGATAAGCTTCAATATTCTGAATATTCAGAACGATTTTACCATATTCTATCAAAGCTTTGGTTCTCACATTTTGAACCAGTGTATCATTGGTTTCCTGAAAGAGGTCTGTGATTGCCCCCGGAAACGCAGATACCTGGTAATTGTTTTCAGGGGTTTTATTAAATTTTAAAACCAGTTCGTTCTTATATGGAAAAAACTCTGTGGTAAAAGCTACATTGGCAGAATCTTTATCAATTACCTGAATAAAGTCTTCGTTATATTCGGTGATTGGAGTGTTGGCTTTAAATTTAAAATCCTTGTTTATAGCTCCAGATTCTGCCGTAACAGAAAGTGAATCTCTTTCCAGAGTTGCCAGCCTGGTCAATAAAGTGTCCCTGGTTTTGGGTGTTGCGACTTCAAAAATAAGACTGTCTAATTCAGGCTTTATATTATACCAATAATAGAGACTATCTTTTTCAGGATCTTTAATGACCCTGTAATCAAAACTATCAGGCTTAGTAGAGAGTAAATTTATATCCAGGCTGTCCAGATTTACCGTTCCTTCGTAGCCAAATAAAATTTGATTTCCTTTTAACTGCGATGGCCTTTTGGGATTAAAATCCAGTTCTTCCCTAAAAACAGTGATTTCGTAAGTACTATCTGTAGGGATGCTAATATTTTCAGCAATAAAACCAATTTTTTCACTTCCGGGGTTATAGAGATAGTTGTCATTTTTATCCATGATCCCAACCATTTTATAGGTTCCCGCCTTTAAGTTTTCCAGGGAAAAATTGAAGGTGCTATCTTGCGAATAGGTAACATATCTCGGGGTTTCTTTATAAACTATAGAATCTGTATAGGTTGAGTCTACTTCATAAAGCATTACAGAAATAGGTTGTGAAGGAGCTTTTAATCTGGCATCTTTCACACTTCCGGAGACAGAAAGTGAATCTATATAATCTCCTGTGGAGAATACATATTTGAAATAATTATAAGGATTAGACTCATTATTGTCCACAATACTTTTTCCGAAATTTATTGTATAGGTTGTATTTTCTTCCAGGGTATCAAAAATTTCAATTTTGATATCTTTTCTGGCAGTTCCTAACGGCATAATATTCGGTTTTGGGACCATTGGAGGGGAAACGATGATCTGTTGTTGAGGTTTATCCAGCTTTATATATTCATCAAAAAATATCCTAATCTCTTTTTTGTTGAATTGAGTGCTGTAATTCTCTGGATTAGCCCGAAGAAACTTTGGCGGTTCTTCATCTATAGGTCCACCTTCGGGCATTCCCTTCTTGGCGCATTGCACCAGGGTGAGAAGCAATATTATAACAATTATAGATCCGGGTATCTTTTTTTTCATAAACTGAAAGTGAAATCTTTTAGCAAAGAAACAATTATTTTAAATTACAACGCAAAGCTTAGTCTGTAATTGCCATCGTAGCAATGCTAATTTTAAGCTTTGGTATCTCGAATAATTTATGCGCACAGGCTTCCAGCGTTGCACCGGTAGTCACCAGATCATCTACTAAAAGTACGTGCATTCCTGCGATTTTTTCTGAATTCTGAACTTTTAAGGTTTCTTCTATTTTCCCCCATCGGGAAAGTCTATCTTTTAAAGTTTGGGTTTGAGTGGAACTAATTTTCAGAAGCACATCGTCCAGATATGGTACCTGTAAAGATTCAGCAATTTCTTTTCCGAAATCTTCCACCTGGTTGTAGCCTCTTTGTTTTAAACGGGTTTTGTGTAGCGGCACCGGGATAACTATATCTATGCTATTCATCCAATTTGAATCTGCAAGTTCTGTTCCCAGCCACTTTCCAAGATAGGTGCCAATCTCACGGTAACCTCTGTATTTTAAATCGTGAATGAGGTGCTGAACACCGGCTTTCTTTCGAAAATGCAATAATGCCGTTGCTTTTTCGATCTTTACCCTGCCATAAAATACTTTTTTCACAGGGTTCTCGTTATCAAGGTGGTAACTGGTAACCGGCAGGTCGTGCAAACATGAAGTACAGAGGAGCTTTTCGTTTTTAAGCAATTCTGCTTCACAAATGTGACAAATGCGGGGATACAGTAGATCGATGAAATCGTGAAACATTTGTTAATGGCTCATATCATACTTAGTTAAACGTCTAAATTTACAAACTAAATTAAACTTATGATGACAGAAAAAAAGAACAATACCGCTTTAAAGATTTTAACCGGTATTCTTGCTGTAGCCCTGGTTGCGCTTAGCATTTATACGATTAAATTCTACAATGAGGAGAAAGAAAATAAAGAGATCCTGCAAAAGGAAAAATCTGTAATAGAAGATGAACTCAACGAACTTATCGTAAAGTATGATGAAGCGATTGATGAGAATGAAGTTATGGATCAGGATCTGGTAAATGCAAGAGAAAGGATTTCAAGATTATTGGATTCGGTTAAAGATAATGAAGCCAATCTTGTGTTGATCTCGAGATACAGGAGAGAAATAGGAAATCTAAAAGCTGAAAAAGATCGTCTTTTTAGAGTGGTAGATAGTCTAAGTACACAAAATCAAATGCTTACAACCTCTCTGGATAGTACGAGCGTAGCTTTACAGCAAAGAACACAGCTTTCAGATTCTTTAAAAACCACAAATCAAAGTTTGTCTACCAAGGTGGATAAGGCAGCAAGGCTAAAAGTAACCAGTCTTTCGGGTGAAGGTGTTATTGTACGAAACAGCGGAAAACTGGTCGAAAATGACAATAATCGCAGGGTAGATCAAATTAGGACCTGTTTTACGATTACTTCCAATGATCTGGCTGAAGCCGGTGAAAAGAATATGTATGTGCAGGTTTATAATCCTGAAAATGAACTTGTAGGGGATGAGCTTGTTGTTCAGCACGAAGGAGGAACAATGGTTTACAGCGCGGCATCTAAAGTTTTTTATGAAAATGAAGAATTAGATGTATGTATACTGGCAAATACTATTGAGGATAGATTGCTGGAAGGAAACTATAAAGTATATGTTTACAATGATGCGACACTTCTTGGAACCGGAAGTTTTACGCTGAATTAATCTTAATTAATAATTTAAAGACCGTCCTGGATATTATTCAGGGCGGTTTTTTTATTTTTGCGACATGGCAAAACAAGAAGATCTTTTTAAAAATGTAATATCCCATGCCAAGGAGTATGGATATATTTTCGCATCCAGTGAGATTTATGACGGCTTAAGTGCGGTTTATGATTATGGACAGAATGGTGCTGAATTAAAGAAAAATATCAAGGATTACTGGTGGCGAAGCATGACCCAGCTTAACCAGAATATTGTGGGGATAGATGCTTCTATTTTGATGCATCCAACCACCTGGAAAGCTTCAGGCCACGTAGATGCTTTTAACGATCCGCTTATTGATAATAAAGATTCTAAAAAGCGCTATCGTGCAGATGTGTTGGTGGAAGATTATGCTGAAAAGCTTCTTCAGAAGGCAGAAAAAGAGATCGCTAAGGCTGAAAAGCGTTTCGGAGAGGATTTCGATGCAAAGATGTACAAGGAAACCAATCCAAGGGTGAAAAGGTACCTTGATGACAGGAAGGAAATTCTTGAACGCCTGGCGCGTTCCCTTACCAATGAAGATCTTGCCGATGTAAAAACATTAATTGAAGAACTTGAAATTGCAGATCCTGAAACGGGATCTAAAAACTGGACAGAAGTAAGACAATTTAACCTGATGTTCGGGACTAAATTAGGAGCTTCTGCCGATTCTGCCACACAATTATACCTCCGTCCAGAAACAGCACAGGGTATATTCGTAAATTTTCTGAACGTGCAGAAAAGCGGAAGAATGAAAATTCCTTTCGGAATCGCGCAAATTGGTAAGGCCTTTAGAAATGAGATTGTCGCGAGACAGTTTATTTTCAGGATGAGAGAATTCGAGCAAATGGAAATGCAATTTTTTGTACGTCCCGGTGAAGAACTGGAGTGGTACGAAAAATGGAAAGAAATACGCCAAAACTGGCATAGATCTTTAGGTCTTGGTGAGGAGAACTACCGTTTCCATGATCATGAGAAATTAGCGCATTACGCTAATGCAGCTTCAGACATAGAATTTAATTTTCCATTTGGGTTTAAAGAATTGGAAGGAATACATTCCAGAACAGATTTTGACCTAAAGGCCCATGAGGAACACTCAGGTAAAAAATTACGTTTTTACGATCCTGAATTAAAGGAAAGCTATGTGCCTTATGTTATTGAAACTTCCATAGGACTTGATAGAATGTTCCTTTCGGTACTTTCTTCTTCACTGAAAGAAGAAGATCTGGGGGATGGAAATACCAGAACGGTACTTAAGCTTCCTGCAGTATTGGCGCCAACCAAGGCAGCGATACTTCCGTTAGTTAAAAAAGATGGATTACCGGAATTAGCACAGAAAATTGTAGATGAGCTGAAGTGGGATTTTAGAATTCAGTATGATGAAAAAGATGCGATTGGTAGAAGATACCGTAGGCAGGATGCAGCGGGGACTCCACTATGTATTACGGTAGATCACGATTCTTTAGAGGACAATTCGGTTACGGTAAGGTTCCGGGACAGTATGGAACAGAAAAGAGTTGCTATAGAGGAGCTTGATACATTGATACGACAGGAAACTGATTTTAAAACCTGGATGAAGGGTTTTTCAGAATAAATTTTTAGAGGTCAGTAGATATTTACTTTCTTTAGTCTCAATTACAAGTTGCAATATCAGCCTGAGCGCAGTCGAAGGCTAAGACAAAAACGTTTCGACTGCGCTCTAAACGTGAAATTATAACTCTTATATGAACTTACTGGACATTCAGCGGACATAGAATTAACAAATTACAGAAAAGGCAATTAATTTATTAGTTGCCTTTTTTATTTCTGTTATAATCATATTGACTATTTTTAGACATTATATTCAGTAAGACCTCTTTGATGATGAAAAAATTACTTTTTCTATTTACTTTCAGCTTTGTTTTTCATCTTAATTTTTTTGGGCAAACTAATGAAAGAGTAGGCCCTGCGTTTATAGATTCAGCGAGTGTTGTTAAAACACAGGCTTTGTCTAAGGTGAAACTTATCAGGGATGTTGAAAAACCTAAATTATACAATCCTAGAAATCGAGGAATTAATAAAGTAGTTCCGGGAAAGGGATTGCCTAAGGGGATAGATCCTGCCTTACAAAGTAAAATGGGCGATATTCCTGTGAAAGCACCTATACTTACTTTTGATGGCGCGGTTACCAGGTCTACGCCCAGTGATCCTACAGGTGCTGTGGGAAGAAATCATTACGTTAATGCCTGGAACAGTGCATTTGCAATCTGGGACAAAGAAGGGAATCAACTCCTGCCACCCTCCAGATTAGAAAGTATCGGCGGGGCATTTAGCGGAGAGAATGATGGTGATCCTATTGTATTTTATGATGAGGCTGCAGATAGGTTTATTCTTATGCAGTTTAGTGCCACCCCTGGCAGCGGAAGTGCTACTCCCGCAGCATTGTTATTTGCGGTTTCGCAGGGACCAGATCCTGTAAATAGTGGCTGGGACACTTATCGTTTTTACTTAGGATCCTTACCAGATTACCCGAAAATTTCCCTTTGGAATGATGGTTATTATATTACCACAAACAAAGATGCTCTCGAACCTCAAGGAAGAGAAATAGTATATGTCCTGGAAAGGGATAGGATGCTTCAGGGAGATGATAATGTAAGGATATTAGGTTTTCCACTTCCGGGAATTCAAAATAACGGTTTTTATAGCCCTGCAGGATTTAGTGTGATGGGTGGGGATTTACCTCCTCCGGGAAACGCCCCAATAATATATCTACAGGATGATCAATGGGCCGGGGTAGACCAGGATCATTTAAAATTATGGTTGATAAATGTAGATTGGAACAATATCGCGTCTTCAACCATTGCCGAAAGTCAGGAAATTACCAGCGGAGTATCTCCGTTTACCGCCACCTTTGATGGCGGCGGATTTCAAAATCTTCCCCAACCCGGTGAAACTGCCGAAATTGATGCTTTGCAAGCCGCAATGATGTATATGACGCAGTACCGCAGGTTTGGTACCCATAACTCTGTAGTGATGAACTTTGTGGTAGATGTAGAGCCATCTGCAGCAAAACATGCAGGGATACGATGGTATGAATTGAGACAACAAACAGACGGTGGTCCCTGGAGCGTTTATCAGGAAGGAACCTATGCTCCAGATGGGAGTGACCGTTTCAGTGGAAGTATTGGTATAGATGTTCGTGGGAATATTGCCGTGGGGTATACGGTGGTAAATGACAATCCGGCCAATCCGGTTTTTCCTTCGATCAGGTATACCGGAAGGTTTGTGAACGATGAGCTTGGGATGATGACCATACAGGAAGAATCTATTGTAGAAGGGAATAGTCCGCAACCAAGGCCCGAAGGTAGGTATGGGGATTATGCTCATTTAAGTATAGATCCTGTAGATGATCTCACTTTCTGGCACAATGCAGAATATTTTGAAGGGATAGATCGAAAAAATATTGTAGGGGTTTTCAGGATTGCCGCAAATCAACCAAATGATGTTGGGGTTGTCGCACTGGTAAGTCCCCAGGATGCAACCTTAACTGCTTCTGAAGAAATTAGTATCAGAATTAGAAATTATGGTACGAACGCCCAGTCTAATTTCGAAGTGACTTATAGCGTAAACGGAGGACAACAGGTAACTGAAGTCTTCGAACGAACCATTCCTGGAGAAAGTTCAGCAGAATTTACTTTTGAACAAACTGCAGATCTATCTGAAATTGGAGAGACATACACTTTAACTCTTGCTACGAATCTCGAAAATGATTCCAATACTGATAATGACGCTTTAGAAGTTGAGGTGAAAAACCTGCCCCCGAATGATATTGGGATTACGTCTATAGATTCTCCTTTTACCGATGAAAATTTAACCAGTACTGAGGAAGTGACTGTAACAGTTTCAAATTTAGGAGGGGAGGCCCAGCAAAATTTCCCGCTTTCCTACCAGATTGGGAATAATGCGCCGGTAATTGAAACTTATAGTGAACAACTCGAAGTTGGGGAAGATGCAGTTTATACTTTTAACAGGGGTGCGAATTTGTCAAGTTTTGGAAGGTATAGGATTGAAGCCAGAACCCGATTAGAAAATGATTTTGATCCTTCAAACGATGCTGAAACAATTTCAGTAGCAAATCTTAATTGTATTCCTGAAGGCTCAGATTGTTCTCAGGGAGACGGGATTTTTTATTTTGAATTGGGGGAATATCAAAATGAAAGAATTCCCTGTACCAATGGCTACCTCGATTTTATTGGCGGTACCACAGACCTTGACAGGTCTCAGGGGAATTTTACCGTGACTGTGGAAACTGGCTTTGCCGAAGGAGAAAGAGAAAAATTCTCTATGTGGATAGATTTTAATGACAATGCTTTTTTTGATGATGATGAGCGTGTGATTACTTCTGAAGTTATTCCGCAGGCAAATCAACAGTTTTCTTATGATTTCTCCATTCCGCGGGACGCAGCGCTTGGTCAGCATTTATTGAGAATACGTGCCGGAGATACCAATTTCTCAGGAGATCTGGACGATCCATGTTCAGTAATGACCTACGGGACTACCCATGATTATTCTGTGAATATTACCGATAGCACCCTGGATATCGAAGATTTCATATTAAATGAAGCTGAACTGGTCGTGGTTACAGATCCAGATAGAGAAGGCCAGTATCGTGTCATTATGGAAACGACTTTTGATGAACCTCTAAGACTTACCGTTCATAATATTCTTGGACAGAAACTAATAGAGAATCAGGTATTTAATGAGGATGATGCCTATGTTTACGAGCTCGATATGTCTTATGCTGCCAGAGGAGTTTACCTGGTACGAGTAGGTACAAGAAAAGTAGGTAAGGTCACCCGATTTATCGTAAAGTAAATTTTTTATTATCTCCATGAATCTGCATTTGTAATTCCTGCAGATAGCCTTATTTTTGAGGAAAATTCGATATACATGACCATTATTTCCTATAACGTAAATGGTATTCGTGCCGCGATACGTAAAGGTTTTTTAGACTGGCTTCAGCAATCAAATCCCGATGTGGTTTGTCTTCAGGAAATTAAAGCACAACCGGAACAATTAGATCTTTCAGAATTCGAAAAAGCAGGATATCCCTATCATTACTGGTATCCGGCAAGCAAAAAGGGATACAGCGGAGTGGCTATTCTCAGTAAATCTGAACCTGAGAATGTGGTTTATGGGACAGGTATAGATTATATGGATTTTGAAGGAAGGAGTATTCGGGCCGATTTTGAGAATTTTTCTGTAATGAGCCTTTATCTGCCTTCGGGAACCAACATTAACCGACTGGAATTGAAGTTTAAATTCATGGCTGATTTTCAGAGATATATAGATCAGCTGAAATTAGAAATTCCGAATTTGATCATTTCAGGAGATTATAATATTTGTCATGAAGCCATAGATATTCACGACCCGGTGAGACTAAAAAATGTGTCAGGATTTCTTCCGGAGGAAAGAAAATGGATTGATGGATTCATGAAGAATGGATTTATAGATTCTTTTCGTCATTTTAATGATGAACCAGATAATTACTCCTGGTGGAGTTACAGGGCAAATGCACGGAATAATAATAAAGGCTGGCGTATAGATTATAATCTTGTTTCTGAAACTCTTAAAAAGCGCCTGAAACGAGCAGTAATTTTACCGGAAGCATACCATAGTGATCATTGTCCCGTTTTAGTAGAAATTGATTAAACATATTATGAATATTAGACTTACCTCTGTTTTAGCTTTATTAGTATTAATGAGTTCTTGTGTTTCTTCAAAGAAATACGGGGAACTGGAAAGTAAAAATGCCGATTTACAAAGAGAAAATCGTGCGGTCAATAAGGATTTGGAAACCTATAGAAAGTCCAGTGAAGATTTCGAAAAGGAATTATCAGGCTTAAAAACAGATTACGAAACCATAACCACCGAGCGTAACGAGCTGATGGAAAAGCTAACGGCACTTCAGAAAAATTATGAGAGTCTTGAAAAATCTTATGATGCTTTAGAGCAGAATAGTTCTGCTGCTATTGCTGAAAATTCCAGGCAAAATCGTGAATTACTTGGGCAATTGGATGAAAAAGAAGCAACATTGATTCAGGAGAAAAACAGATTAGAGAAACTGGAAAAGGATCTCGCTTTACGTTCTCAGAGGATCAATGAACTGGAAAGTGTGATTGCCGCAAAAGATGCGAAAATGAATGCCTTGAAAAACGCAGTTTCTAACGCCCTAACCAATTTTGAAGGTAAAGGATTGAGTGTGGAGCAGCGTGACGGGAAAGTGTATGTTTCTATGGAGAACAAATTACTTTTTGATTCAGGTAGCTGGGCGGTAAATTCTGAAGGTCGCAAAGCCGTTCAGCAACTGGGAACCGTATTGGGCCAAAATCCTGATATAGCCGTTCTAATTGAAGGACATACCGATAATGTTCCTTACGGTGGAAGTGGTCAGTTAAAAGATAACTGGGACCTTTCTACAAAAAGGGCTACCGCTATCGTTCAAATACTACGTGAAAATTCAAGTATAGATCCTCAAAGTCTTACTGCCGCAGGGAGAGGAGAATATGCTCCGGTAGCTTCAAATGATTCTGAAGCTGGCAAAGCCAAAAACCGTAGAATAGAGGTAATTCTTACACCAAAACTGGACGAAATAACCAGAGTTTTAAACGAAATAGACTAAGCTAAAATGAAGTACACCAAACTTCCGAATACCGATATAAAAGTTAGTAAAATTTGCCTGGGTTCCATGACCTGGGGACAGCAGAATACCGAAGCCGAAGGGCATGAACAAATTGACTATGCTCTGGAGCAGGGTGTAAACTTTATTGATACGGCTGAAATGTATTCGGTTCCAGCAAAACCTGAAACTCAGGGAAGCACCGAGAAAATAATAGGAACCTGGTTAAAAAAATCTGGAAGGCGTGATGAGGTAGTAATTGCTTCAAAAATAGCAGGTCCTTCAGATATGGCTTCTCATATCCGTAAAGATCTAGGCTTTCATAA
>CAXGBX010000044.1:0-10593 GCA_964008195.1 uncultured Flavobacteriaceae bacterium | reverse complement strand
AAACGGTGTACGTGTGGGAGATTTGGAATTGGAAGACTGGAAAGAAAGATATTGCGCCTTAGCTGATAAGCATGAGAAAATGATTGCTTTCTACGATGTGGATATTCAATATGACCTTAAAGAATTAGAGAAGGAATTCAACACCGCTATAGAGACTTTAAAAGAACTTAAGTTTATAGATAGTGAAGAATACCTTCATCAGGCCATGAAATCTGGTAAAAGTATTTTGGCAGAAGGAGCTCAGGGTTCTCTGTTAGATATAGATTTTGGAACTTATCCATTTGTTACTTCCTCTAACACTACCGCTGCAGGAGCCTGTACCGGCCTTGGAGTTGCTCCACGAGAAATTGGAGAAGCTTTTGGTATTTTTAAGGCTTATACAACCCGAGTTGGTAGCGGTCCTTTTCCTACTGAACTTTTTGATGAAGTAGGAGAAAGAATGGGAAAAGTTGGTAATGAATTTGGAGCTACCACTGGAAGAAAAAGACGTTGCGGTTGGTTGGACCTGGTTGCTTTAAAATATGCCGTTCAAGTGAATGGGATCACTCAGCTGATTATGATGAAAGGTGATGTACTTAGTGGATTTGAAACACTAAAAGTTTGTACCGCCTATAAGTATAAAGGAGAAGAAATCACCCACCTACCATATAATATAGAGCCTGAAAATCTTGAACCTATATATACCGAGATAAAAGGATGGAAAGAAGATCTTACCAAAATGACCGAGGCTTCTTCTCTTCCAAAAGAGTTCAATGATTATGTAGATTTTCTTGAAAAAGAGTTGGATACTCCAATTACCATTGTTTCCGTTGGCCCGGATAGAAAACAAACCATAAATAGAAATTAATTTTTTCATTTATTGCAATAAAAAAGGCTGCCAAATGGCAGCCTTTTTCTATTCAGGATAATTTAAATTTTCCTTGAATTAATCTTCTTCTCCATCAGAATCATCTGATACGATAAATAAGCTTGCGATTGCAGTTGCAGTTTCTGCAGTAATCGGTTCATCAAAGGCTTGAGATACAGCTTCTGCAGCATCTCCAACTAGTGGAGAATCTCCATAATCATAACCTACAAGATCAACTCCTCCTTGAGTAGTTACTTCCTCACCATCATAAACCGCTTGAGTAGCTTCTGGCATCCCTTCTCCTCTATTATTTAAAGTAATCCAACCTTCAAGGCCACGGATTCTTCTGATCTCAGAAGCATGGCGTGCTTCAACCGAGTGAATCTGAAGTGCTGGCTCAAGATAGACAGTACCCATAAGAGCAGGAGCCTGTCCTTTATAAGCTCTAACACCTGTATCTTCAAAAGCTTGTGCTAACGCCAGTAATTGTGCATAAGCAGTTTCCTGACCTATTCCGTTTTCATTGAACGGGTCAAACGCTCCTCCAGCTGTAAAATCAAAAGTTGGTTTTGCTACTGCAGCATCACCTAGTACCTCAGCAAGAAAATCTACGTGAGCAGACTCATGCTTAGAAATTTGCATATAAACAGTTTCCGCACGTCCAGCAGGCAATACACCAGATTCTAATGCTTTTATATAAAATTCAGCTTCAAGATATTCTAGCGTTAGTGCAAGATTAAGTGGTCCTTCATGATTAAAGAACATGGAACTTGTAGCTGCTCTTGCTTTACGAGAAGTAGCCATCCCAAATGGAATTGCTGCCGCTGCCGCTTTCTTTCCGAAAGAACCAAGCGTATTAAACATCTCCCTTCTTGAAGAAGATTTTGTAGTTAACTTTTCAGATGAAAATTCATCTAATAATTTTATTATACTCATAATGTTGTTTTTAGGTGTTAGTAGATTATGCTCCGGTCATTGGTTCGGGAAGGTTGTTAGCTGTAAAGTCAGTAACAATAAATCCTCCTGCGATATCAAATACTTCCGATGGATCGTAAGCAAGATCTAAACCATTCTCATCAATTACATCATCACCTGCGAAATCTGCAGAATCTGGATTAATCAATGATCTTATAGCTGAAGCATGTCTTGCTTCCACAGATACAATCTTACCAGCCAGCGTTAAATAGAGTTCACTAGAAATTCTATCACCAGCTCCATTATATGCTCCAACACCAGTATCTTCTAAAGCCATTGAAGTAGCAAGAACTTCATCGCGACTACTTAAATCTACTGATTCTAAATTAAATTCTAAATCTGGGAGCATCGCATCTGGGTTATCTGCAGTCGCTTCGCCAATCGCAGCTCTAAAGAATTCTCTGTGAATTACTTCATGGTTATAAAGATCATCTATAAGATCTTTTTCGTTTTGGGGAGCACCTGCATAATAGTCACCACCCCTCACTGCAGTATAAAATGCAGCTTCGAGTTGCTCTAAAGCATAAGCATAATTTAAAATACCTAAATCACCGCTTCCAAGGTCAAATACCTGTGGATCTGGATCTGGATCCGGGTCTGGATCTGGATCCGGGTCTGGATCTGGACCTGCAGTAGGTGCTCCTGGATCAAACATATCATCTTCGCTACATCCGTACAGTAAAAAGCTTGAACCGGCGATACCGAGTCCACTCAATTTAATGAACTTCCTACGCGACTTATTTTTCGAATTTTTGGTAGACTCGTTGACGAATTCTACCTTCACTAAGGGTTTTTTCATAATTAATATTTTAGTTTTCTATGGAAACTTACGAACTAAAAGCGCTTTAGGTTTGAATTCAAGAGTTAAGATTATCTTAAAACGGGAAAATTTTAGAATTTTTTAGGGTTTTAAGCTAAAAAAGCGAACATTATTAAGTAATTTTTTTGTCACTACTATTGTTTTAGGACGTTAGCATAACAGTAACTATCAATAGATTTTAAGTACTTTTGAAAAAAATATCCTTTGAAAAAATTATCTGCATCATACACCATAATTATAATCCTTCTATTGGTTTTATACTTTCCTGTAAATGCCCAGAACACTCAGGAAATTGAAAATAAATCTGATCGTACATTAAAAAATGAGCAACGCTATCCCGGTGCACTTATATTAAGTAAAGTGGAAAACCAGGTATATTTTAAACATGATGGTATAGAGGTTTGGTGTGACAATGCCGTTTTCTATAAGCAGGCGAATTTCTTTAAAGCTTATGGTAATATAAGAATGCAGCAGGGCGATAGTGTAAGCATGACCAGTAACTATGCCGAATATAATGGGGATACTGAATTTGCCTTTGCCAGTGGTAATGTGAAAATGAAAAGACCTCAGACTACTTTAGAAACAGACAGCTTATTTTTTGACCGGATCAAGCAACAGGCATATTATAGAAGTGGTGGAAAAGTGACCGATACCGCAAGTGTGCTTACCAGCACTATTGGCAGGTATTTTATGGAAGATGATAAATACAGTTTTGTAAATAATGTTGTAGTTACCAATCCGGAATATAAAATCAATTCAGAACAGCTGGACTTTTATTCAGAAAACGGCCATGCCTATTTGTATGGACCTTCAACCATAGAGAGTGAGACCAGTACCGTTTACTGTGAACGTGGCTTTTATGATACCAGGGCAGACAATGGCTATTTTGTGAAAAATTCTCAAATCAACTATGATAACAGGATATTAAAGGGAGACAGCCTATACTTTAACAGGGAGAATAGTTTTGCTTCTGCTACCAATAATATCAGGGTTATTGATACCATTAATAATAGCAGGGTTAGCGGTCACTATGCTGAAGTCTATCGAGATAAAGATTCAGTGTTTATCACAAAAAAAGCTCTTGCTGCAAGTTTGCAGGATCGGGATACCTTATTTATTCATAGTGATACCATTATGATCACAGGCAAACCAGAACATCGAATTCTGAGAGGTTTTTATGATGTAAGAATATTTAAAGAAGATCAAACCGGGGAGAATATAATGAGTGGAAGAAGCGATTCCATTTATTCAGATCAGCCAACCGGCCTAACAAAACTTATAAATTTAAGTAGTAAAGGAAATACTAAACCTGTATTATGGTCTGGAGAAAATCAAATGACGGGAGACAGTATTCACCTTCAGAGCAATCCGAAGACGGAACAACTTGATTCTTTACTTGTTTTCGATAATGCGTTTCTTATTCAGAAAGATACTATTGAAGGTTATAATCAGCTAAAAGGTAAGATTCTTACCGGTTATTTCAGGCAGAATGAACTCTATGAGGTAGTGATTGATAAAAACACCGAGACCTTAAATTACATGCGGAATAGCGAAAATGAACTTATAGGGATCAATACAACCTTAGCAAGTTCCATAAAAATCTATTTCGAAAATCAGCAAATTGATTATATAGATTATCTCAATTCGGTAGATGGAAAATTAACTCCTGAAGATGAATTTCCCCCAAACGCACGAGAGCTGACAGGTTTTAACTGGCGGGGTGAAGAAAGAATATATTCAAAGGAAGGATTATTTGAAGGGCAGCCGGAACCGGAATTAACCAAAATTAAGGGAATTCCATTACCCGATGAACCCGAGGAGTTCTTTGATGAAAGAGAAGAAGATGATCTTTTATTAGATAGAAATTCGCGATTAAGTCCTGAAGTGCTGAAGAATAAAAAATCTGACAGCATTAAATCTGAATACAAAGAAAAAATTGATTCCTTGAAAATTGAAGATTCTGTAAAAACTGAACCGTCAAAATTACTTCTGAAGGAAAAGGCAAATTAAATTGAAAGAAGATTTTATTAAATACCAGGCACAAACTACTCCACACCCACTTGCCCTGGAAGTCTCCCACGCTAAAGGTTGTTATATAATTACCACCGATGGAAAGGAGCATCTGGATTTTATAGCCGGTGTGTCGGCATGTACTTTGGGACATTCACATCCAGTGGTCGTTTCAGCCATTATGGAGCAGGCAGAAAAATACCTTCATGTTATGGTGTACGGAGAATATGCACAAAAACCTCCGGTAGATCTCACAAAATTGCTTGCAAAGTATTTACCGGCACCTTTAAATAAAACCTATTTAGTCAATTCAGGAACCGAAGCAATTGAAGGAGCTATGAAACTGGCGCGCCGGGCAACTGGCAGAACAGAAATTATTGCTGCCAGAAATGCCTATCATGGCAATACCATGGGTTCTTTAAGCCTGATGGATTTTGAAGAAAGGGTAGAACCTTTCAGACCTCTGATTGGTAATATATCATTCATAAATTTCAACAATGAAGAGGATCTTAATAAGATCACTTCAGAAACTGCAGCGGTAGTCCTGGAAACCATCCAGGGTGGCGCAGGCTTTATTCTGCCAAAAAACAATTACCTGAAAAAAGTCAAATCTCGTTGCACCGAAGTTGGGGCCCTATTGATCCTGGATGAAATACAACCTGGGTTTGGGCGTACCGGAAAACTTTTTGGTTTTGAGAATTTTGAGCTAGTACCAGATATAGTTGCAATGGGTAAAGGAATGGGCGGAGGCGTACCCATTGGTGCCTTTTCAGCTTCAGAAGAATTGATGGATCTGCTGAGCGATAATCCTAAATTAGGTCATATCACAACTTTTGGTGGAAATCCCTTAATTGCTGCAGCCGCACACGCCACTCTGAAAGAAATCACAGAAACAAATCTAATTCAGGATAGTCTTGAAAAGGAGAAATTATTCAGAAAAAACCTACAACACTCACTAATTAAAGAAATTAGAGGGAAAGGTTTAATGCTCGCCCTTATATTTGAATCTGCCGAAATTGCCGATCAGGTTATCCTCAAAGCAAAAGAACAACAACTAATACTTTTCTGGCTATTATTTGAAAAACGCGCCGTAAGACTTACTCCACCATTAACAATTTCCACGGAAGAAATTTTGAAAGGATGTGGCATTATTGTTGACATACTTAATAAAATCGAAAACTAAAGTTATAGGGTGTTAATTAATTTGTTAACAACAATGTAAGAGTTTACCGAAATCACCTTTAATCATTTATAACTTTAATACAGAAGAAATCCCTTAATCAGTCTCTTATGCAGTTAAGCCATAACGAAGAAGATAATTTCTCTCTTTCCCGCTTTGAATCGATGCTCAAAACTAACGATGTTTTGTTCTTTGATTCAAACGAGTTTGAAAACATTATCCATCACTATCTTGAGAACGGTAAGATTTCGCTTGCCAAAAAGGCAGTTAAAATGAGCCTGGCACAACATCCTACTTCAGTGAATTTGAAGTTATTTAAGGTAGAAATACTGGTTTTTGAAGACAAACTGGACTTGGCAGATGGTATCTTGAATGAGCTGAAAGAATTAGAATCTTCTAACGAAGAAATTTATATTCAAAAGGCACAGATCTACTCCAAACGTGATATGCATGCAGATGCTATAAAAATGCTTCAGGCCGCTTTAGAGATCACTCTGGAAGATGCTGAAATATTTTCGCTTATAGGGATGGAATACCTATTCCTGGAAGATTTTGAAAATGCGAAGTACAGTTTTATGAAATGTCTGGAGGCAGATGAAGAGGATTATTCTGCATTATACAATATTATGTACTGCTTCGACTTTCTGGATCAGAAAAATGAGGCTATAGAATATTTGAATTTATACCTGAACAAGCATCCTTACTGTGAAGTGGCCTGGCACCAGGTAGGCAAGCAATATTTTGATTTAAAAGAATATAATAAAGCTTTGGCTGCATTCGATTTTGCTATTATAAGCGACGATCGTTTTGTAGGTGCATATCTTGAAAAAGGTAAGGTTCTGGAAAAATTAAAAAGATATAATGAAGCTGTTGAGAATTATAATATCACCTTAGAACTGGACGATCCAACCTCTTTTGCATATTTGAGAATTGGTAAATGTTTTGAAAAATTGGGCTGTGACGATCTAGCCCTTAAAAATTATAAGCAAACAGTACACGAAGATCCCCTACTCGATAAGGGCTGGATCGCGATTACCGATTTTTATATCAAAAAACTGAATTTTCAGAAGGCGTTGTATTATATCAACAAGGCTATTAACATTGATGAGGAAAATGTACTTTACTGGAAACGTTATGCTAAAATAAACAGCAAGCTTAATTTTTTCGAAGAAGCTGAACAGGGTTATAAAAAAAGCCTGGAACTCGGGAATTATGAACTGGAAACCTGGATAAGACGTTGTGACATACTGATAGGTCTTGGTGAGTATGAAACTGCGACTACCAGCATGTTACAGGCACTGGAATTTTACCCGGGATCTGCTGAAGTTGAGTACCGACTTTCAGGACTGTATTTCAACACCAATAAAGGGGAAAAGGGTTATTTCCACCTGAACAATGCCTTAAAAATAGATTCAGAATATTATATTATTATCGAAGAACTGTTTCCTAATATCTTCGATAGAAAAAGTGTCAAACAAATTATAAATTCCTTCGTTAAGCTCTCTTAGTTATTTTGCTACCTTTGAGCAAATTGATAAAATAGCAAGATGCAGCGAAGTTTTTTGGACTACCTTAAGGTTACTCTAAAAGGAATGGCCATGGGGGCCGCAGACGTGGTGCCCGGTGTTTCCGGCGGAACCATCGCATTTATTTCCGGAATTTACGAAGAATTGATATCTACCATTAGTGGAGTAAAACTTTCACTTTTGTCTACCTGGAAAAATGATGGATTTCAAGCCATGTGGAAGGAATTGAATGGAAATTTCATCCTCGCCCTATTCTGCGGAATCTTGATAAGTGTTTTCAGCTTAATGCGTCTGGCTAATTATTTGCTTGAAGCACATCCGGTACTAATCTGGTCCTTCTTTTTTGGTTTGGTACTGGCCAGTATCTGGTTTGTAGCAAAGCAAATCCCTGAATGGAATTATAAACTTTTTATCGCGCTTATTCTGGGTGCGGCAGTAGCATTCTATATTGTAAGCCTACCCCCGCTTTCTGCCAGTTCCAGTTCATTGTTTTTATTTTTTGCCGGGGCTATAGCCGTTTGTGCCATGATATTACCCGGGATTTCTGGTGCGTTTATTTTAGTATTACTCGGTGCCTATAAATCAATCACCGAAGCCGCACATGATTTTGATATAAAAACCCTCGCGATTGTTGGCGTTGGAGCCATCTTTGGCCTTTTGACCTTTTCAAGGATTTTAAAATGGCTTTTTGTACATTATAGCAATATAACCCTGGCTGTTCTAACCGGATTTATCGCAGGTTCACTAAATAAGATCTGGCCGTGGAAGGAAACATTAGAATCCGCGATATATGGTGACAAGGAAGTTATACTTAAAGAAGCTTCGGTTTTACCATGGAATTTTAGTGGTGATCCTCAAACGCTATGGGCCATACTTTTAATGATCGCCGGGTTCTTGCTCATTATTATTTTAGAATTGGTAGCCAACCAAACCCCTGATCCTGCCGATGCAGCAAACTAGAACGTTTACTGATAAGGTCCTTTTAGTTTTAAAAGGTCTTGCCATGGGGGCCGCGAATAAAGTTCCGGGAGTCTCTGGTGGTGTGGTTGCGTTCGTTGCGGGTTTCTATGAAGAATTCATCTATTCTCTGCAAAAAGTAAATTTAAAAGCTTTTAAACTCCTTATTTCAGGAAGATTTAGCAGTTTCTATCAGTACATAAACGGGAAATTCTTAAGCCTCTTAATTTTAGGGATGCTTATAAGTTACTTCAGCGTTTCCAAAGCCTTGGATTATCTCATAATTCACTATGAACTCTATGTCTGGTCTGCTTTCTTCGGAATGATCATAGGTTCTATTTATTATATAAGCAAAGATTTTGATGAATGGGACCGGAATTCCATTTTGTTTGCAATCCTCGGAATTATAGCGGGTATTGGCATTAGTTTTCTGGAACCTGCGAGAGAAAATGATAATTTATGGTTTGTATTTATCTGCGGAATGATAAGTGTTTCGGGAATGACTTTGCCCGGCTTATCAGGTAGTTTTATTCTGATTTTATTAGGAAATTATGTTCTATTGCTGGTAGATTCAGTCAACGCCTTGTATGACACCATGGCTGAAATCTTTACGCTGGATTTTAGTTTTATAGATAATTCTGAAAGAATGCGAATGCTACAGGTTTTAGTAGTTTTTGCAACAGGCTCTCTTGCCGGACTCGTCTCTCTTTCGCATCTTTTGGGATATGTCTTAAAAAAGAGGAAAAAAGAAACCTTTGCCGTAATTATTGGGTTTATTACCGGTTCCCTGGGTGTCGTCTGGCCCTGGAAAGAAAAAGTATTTAAAACAAACGCTTTAGGAGAAAATTTAATAGATCGCGAAGGCAATAAGATAATTGACAATTATGACCGCTACTGGCCGGTTTTCGACAGTCTGGAAACCTGGTTGGCAATATTCTTTATTTTCTTCGGAATACTTATCGTGCTGGGACTTGCCTGGTACGAAAATCGAAATCAGCACACATGAGAAGCTTTGGTTTAGTAGGGAAAGATATAGATTACTCATTTTCCAGAAAATACTTTTCAGAGAAATTCAGCAATGAAAACATAGATGCTGAATACAGGAATTTTGATATCAGCTCTATTAAAAGGTTTCCGGAGATTATCAGGGAAAAAGTTATTTCCGGACTCAACGTTACTATTCCTTATAAGGAAGAAATTATCCCCTACCTGGATTATCTGGAACCGCATGCCAAACAAATTAAAGCGGTAAACACCATAAAGTTTGAAAAAGATGGAAGTATTTCTGGTTATAATACAGATTATTGGGGATTCCTGGAAGCTGTAAAACCTCATCTTAAAACATCTCATAACAAAGCTCTTATTCTTGGAACGGGAGGAGCTTCCAAAGCCATCGCCTACTCTTTGAAATTGCTGGATATCGATTTTCAATTCGTTTCAAGAAAACCGGAAAATAACCAGTTTTCATACAACGAGCTGAATAGGAATATTATTGAAGATCATAAGCTAATTATCAATTGTACTCCACTTGGCACTACGCCGAACATAGAGATTTACCCCGAAATTCCTATAAAGCACATTTCTGAAAATCATCTAATTTTCGACCTTATCTACAATCCTTCACAAACAAAACTGATGCAACTCGCTGCTGAAAAAGGCGCTAAAACCGTCAATGGTTTCAGAATGCTGGAGCTTCAGGCTGAAAAAGCCTGGAGCATCTGGAATTCATAATTCAGTATCATAAATACCTACCTGCGAATTCATAAATAAAACCATTCCCTTGTTCAATTTTAGGGGAGTTGTTATCTTTCAGGATTAATAATCTATGAGGAACCTTAACATTGAAAGATATGTCACAGCAAGAAAATGATAACAAGAAGAAAAACCTTTCCCCGGAAGATCTAGAGAAAAAAGAGAACCAGAACAAAGCAGAAGAAAAATCTTCAGTGGAAAGCAATGACGAAAATAGTGATAAGACTGTGCAGGATTCTGATTCTACCAGGTTGAAAAAGGATGCTTCCGAAGAAAACATTACTGAATCTTCAGATCACGAAGATGCGATGATTCACGAGTCTGCTACGGGAAAAGCAACTTCCGATAAGATTACGAAAGAAAAGAAAAACCCCGATGAAGATCCCTATACTCATATGGAAGAAACCGAAGATGTGGAAAATCCATTTTTCAAGGAACCTGAATTTAAGAGAGATAAATCTGAGAAAAAAGAAAAATCGGAGCGAAAGATTTCAGAATCTACAGATCATGAAGATGCTATAGTTTC
>CAXGBX010000043.1:0-10725 GCA_964008195.1 uncultured Flavobacteriaceae bacterium | reverse complement strand
GAAAAGCTATCTGCTGAAAATTATATTGTAGTCCTGGCAAGCAGAAGCATTGAAAAACTAAAAAAGATCAGCAATGAGATTACCGGGGAAAGTTTAGCTGTGGAAATGGACGTTAGTAGTACTGAAAGTGTAAGCAAGGCATTTGGTGACATTCTAGAAAGATATCATAGAATTGATATTCTGGTTAATTCTGCAGGAATAATGCCTCTTACTTATTTAAAAAATCGCCATCTGGATGAATGGTTATCTACCATCGAAGTCAACGTTAAAGGAACGCTAAGATGCATTCATGCCGTCTTACCCAGTATGAAACAGCAGAAGTCCGGTCACATTATCAATATAGCCTCAGTTGATGGGAAAGAAATTTTTGAGGGCGGAGCAATCTATGGAGCTTCTAAGGCTGCAGTTATAGAACTTTCCAGAGCCATGCGTATGGAACTATCGCCAGAATTTAATATTAGGGTTACCGCTATTGAGCCAGGCACAGTAGATACAGGTCTACGCAAAGATATTACCGATCAGGAATTACTGAAGGACAAAGATTACGGTAATGGGGAGGCAAAACTGGAACCCAAACATATTGCTGATGCAGTATTTTACGCAGTTTCGCAACCAGAATCTGTGAATGTGAATGAATTACTCGTTAAACCGACAGGAAAATCCTGAATTGGAAACAAATAATTAAAATAGATATTATGGGAATAGGACATATAATGAAATTAGGAAGTAAATTTTTAATAAGAGGAGTTATTTATAAATCTGGTAAGAAAGCCGCGATCAAAGGCGGGAAAGTAGGGATTGGAGTATTTTCTGTTCTTTATGCCGGTTATCTGGCGTACACACTTTATAGCCTTAGAAAAGAAAGTATAGAAGAGCAAAAGCAATTAGGTGTAGACAGAGGTTGGGATCGTGAAACGGTAAAAGAAAATTAGTTGCGATCCACATCATTTTAAGATAGACCCGCATCAATTCTGGAAATTTCTACATTCAATTCAATATATTGAGATTTGAATTTTAAACAGAGATGATAAAAAAACTGCTATTTATAATTTTTATAATGCCTGTGTTCAGTTTTGCTCAAAATACGGAGTGTGCTTGTTGCACGGCAAAGCATTCCGATTTTGATTTCTGGGTTGGCAACTGGGATGTTTTCAATACCGAAGGTGAGAAAATCGGTGAAAATTTTATTGAAAAACTGGAGGACAATTGCATCATTAGTGAAAACTGGAAAAGTCTGAAAACAGGATCTGGAAAAAGTTATAATTACTACGATTCTTCCGATGAAACCTGGAATCAACTATGGATTAGCAATACCGGAAATATTTTGAAATTAAAGGGCAAAGCGGGAAAAAATAAAATGGTATTGCGAAGTGAAGTAGTTGACGGGACGAAAGGAAAATATTTCAATCAAATCACCTGGACAAAAAATCCTGATGGAAGTGTTATACAGAACTGGGAAATTTTAGATGCCTAAGGCAATCTACTGAGTAATGCTTTTAGAGGCATTTATAAAAAAGCGGGTTCTAAATGATGTTATTGAAAGATATTTGAAGTTTCTTGATCAAGGCTTTGTGAAGACGGCACCATGTCTTTAAAATTACCAATTCCTTCTTTCAACCACTTCAAATACTCTTCAGCATCTGGTTCGTAAGCTGAAGGGGCTATCAGCATTTCTTCATTATGATCTATCAAAACATAATATGGTTGCGCATTGGCCTTATATCTTGAAATTTGAAAATCACTCCACTTATTACCGATACTTTCGATTTCCTTTCCAGTAGTTTCAGAAACATATTGCTCACTTTCCGGTAATTCCCGTTTGTCATCTACATATAAAGAAATTAAAACTACATCATTCTTTAATGTTTCCAGTATTTGCGGCTCGCTCCAAACACGTTCTTCCATTTTCCTGCAATTCACACAAGCATGACCGGTAAAATCTATTAAAACCGGCAGATCTTTTTCCTTAGCATAGGCCAATCCACCTTCATAATCATGGAAAGCTATGATATTATGAGGACCATATTCTGCTCCCTTGGGCAAACCTGAGGCATTTGACGTTACACCGGAATTCGAACCACCAATTCCATCTGGTGATTCACTATACTGGAGCGGCGGAGGAAACCCACTAATTAATTTCAACGGCGCACCCCATAAACCGGGAATCAGGTAAATAGTAAAGATCAATGCTACTAAACCAGTAAGTAACCTTCCTATTGAAATATGATCTTCTTTTGAATCGTGAGGCAAACGTATTTTTCCGAATAAATAGAGTGCAAGCATTCCAAATATTGCGATCCAGATCGCCAGAAATATTTCTCTTTCAATAATGTGTAACTGCAAAACCAGGTCTGCATTCGATAAAAATTTAAAGGCTAAGGCAAGTTCCAGAAAGCCTAAGGTAACTTTTACCGTGTTCAACCAGCCACCTGATCTTGGTAAGGAATTCAACCAGCCGGGAAATGCAGCAAACAATGCAAATGGTAGCGCAATTGCCAGTGAAAATCCCAACATACCAATTACAGGGGCGGCCCCTCCTCTTGAAGCGGCTTCTACTAATAAAGTACCTACGATTGGACCGGTACAGGAAAATGAAACGATGGCAAGGGCAAGTGCCATAAAAAAGATCCCTACAAGACCTCCTTTATCTGCTTTTGAATCGATTTTAGTCCCCCAGCTACTTGGTAAAACAATCTCAAAAGCACCCATGAATGAGACTGCAAAAATTACCAGCAGAATAAAAAATAGGATATTAAACCAGACGTTCGTAGATAAGGCATTCAGGGCGTCGGCACCAAATATCAGCGTAACTAAGGTTCCCAGAAATACATAGATCACGATGATAGAAATCCCGTAAAAAATGGCATTTCTAATTCCAGCCGCTCTTGATTTACTTTGTTTTGTAAAAAAACTAACCGTCATAGGAATCATAGGAAAAACACAGGGTGTTAGCAATGCTGCGAAGCCTGAAAGAAAAGCAACTATAAATATCCCCCAGAAACTTCTCTTATCCTGGTTATCTATTCCCGCAGGCGAATTTTCAACAGTTTTCCCTCCTTTAACATCAGAATTAGCTTTGGTTGCTGTATTTTCTCCCGATTGCTTTGGAACGGATATTTTAAATTTCTCCATTGTGGGCGGAAGACAACGTTCATCATCACAAACCATGAATTCTACCGAAGCGTTTATAACTGCTGTGTCGTTTAGTAATTTTATTTTTTGTCGGAAAACAGCCTGCTCTTCGAAATATTTGATACGCATTTCAAAAACGGGATCATTCAAGGTTATTCCTTCCTCTTCCTGTGTCTCTCCAATTAACTTATAAGAATCTTTAGTTTCAAAAGAGAAAGTGGTAGGAATAGGGCCACCTTCCGGCACATCCTGAGCATACAGATGCCAACCTTCTTCAATTTCCGCAGAAAAAATCAGGATATATTCGTTATCACTATTTTCAAGACTCTCCACATCAGTCGACCATTCTAAGGGATCATAAATCTGAGCTTGAGTTAAAAAACCGGAAAGAAATATGAATAGGAAAAGGCTTTTTTTGAGCAGATTTTTAATCATGAAGGCGAAACTAATAGATGAAATTACTTATTTGAAATGCCCCAAATTTAAGGAATTTAAACAATAATCTTTTCCTGCCTGCAATTGAATATTAGCATCTGGCAAAAAGGATCAATTTCTATAAAAAACAGGAATTATTAATAAACTAATAAGGTCCTCAAGAGAAAGAAGTTGAGAAAACGAAACTGCCCGGGCCTATTATTTCCTGCGGAAATATTTTTTGATTCCAAACTGAACAAAAAGCAAATAAAATGTAATTAGTACGGCAAGAACCGCAAGTACAATTGAAGCGTAAAATAAGAAGTTTACCATAAAATCTAATCCTAAATAGAAAACATATCATCGATTCAGATGAAATTGGATACCACTTATAGATTGCGAAATTATGTAGTAAGCTGCAAAGATATTATAAGAATAAATTAAATTATTGCTGTTTTTCGTTAGGTGATATCCTTCTTTCCATTGATATTTTCCCTGGGAAATCATTTCCTTTTTGAATAAAGCAGGCTTTTTATTTTATTATCGCATCATATATAGCCTGTTGAATGTTGGTCCTGGTATTTAGCTGGTAGAGCCTGGTATTATCCCGGGTAGGCGTAACACGGTTACTCAGGAATATATAAACAATCTTTTCTTCCGGGTCTGCCCAGGCCATGGTACCGGTAAAACCGGTATGACCAAAACTGTCTTTACTTGCATCTTTGGCTGTATTGCTACTTTCCCCATCGTATTCCAAATAAGGCTTGTCGAAACCCAGTCCCCGGCGATTATCATTATCTGGGAACTGCACCTTGGTAAACTCTTCCAGAGTTGAAGTTTCAATAAATCTTTCGCCGCCATATTCTCCCATATTCTGATACATCTGCATGAGCTTGGCCAAATCGTTAGCATTCGCAAATAATCCTGCATTCGCCGAAACCCCTCCCATCATGATTGCTCCTTCATCATGAACATTGCCATGAATATTTTCATGCCTGAAAAAAAAATCATTTTCTGTAGGGACTATTCTGGAAATAGCAAATTTTTTCGAAGGATTGTAGGTTAAAGTCGTAGCGCCCAATTTGTTATAAAACTCATCATATAGAAACTCATCAAAGGGACTTTTTTCCGTCAAACGCTCAACAATTTCAGGCAGTAAATAAAAAGCGAGCCCGCTGTATTTATATTTAGCTTCTTTCTCCAGCGGTGTTTTTTTGATCGCTTTATAAATCTTTCTTTTGTAGTTCCTGTGCAACCATAAATCCTCACTTATCTTTACAGGGAATCTCGCTGAAGAATCTTTCTTAAAAGTATTCCATTTAAAACTATTATTATCTCTTAAAGTATTTTTCCAATAAGGGATCCAGGGCTGCAAACGTCCCTGATGCGCCAGAATTTCCCTAAAAGGAATACCTTCTTTATTTGAGTTTTTGAAATATGGCAAATAATCATCAATCCCTGCATTTAGATCAAACCTTCCTTCATCATATAACTGCATAATGAGCGGAAGCGCACTGGAAATTTTGGTAATACTGGCCAGGTCATATAAATCTTCATTTTCTACCCGAATAGTGTCAGTATAAGACTGAAACCCATAAGCCTCATGAAAAACTACTTTTTGATCACGAGCCACCAACAACTGGGCACCAGGAATCGCTTTCGCGGAAATTGCTTCCTGAACCAGAGAATCTATTCGGGTTTTCAAAAAATTTGAATCCAACCCGGCATCTTCAGGCAAAGTATATTTAAAACGTATCCCACCCTGAGTTTCTAATCCCGTGCCCGCTGAAAATTTATCCCCAATACTCACAGGCAGTTTGCCATTTGCCCCAATACCGCCAAAAATAAGCTGAGCTGCTAATTCCTGGGTGATTTCAGAATCCTGGTAAGTAACGATCAATCCGGGTGCATTTTCTATATTTTTGATTTTATTGAGTACATACGGATTTTTGAAAAAGCTGATGATTGTATTTTTTTTAGCGGAAAGTTCACTGATAAAGTTCTGAACATCCTCAGAAAATTTCATGGTATTTCTTGGATATTTACTATTATCGTGAATACCAGCAATAACAAGATTGTAATTTTTCAGATCATCTTTTATTTTATTGACCTCTGAAATCCTGGCATCTTCTGCTAATTGAAAGTTTTTTATTTCTGAATACAGCTCTAAAGTTTTCTGAAATTTAGTTTTTTTCGTTTTCCCAATCGAAATTGAAGCTATTTTCAGGGTATCCAACATTTTTAAAGGCATTAAATCCATTTCATTTTTAAGGACTGTAAGTGATGCTTCCACTAACTTGCGTTGAATAAGAAGTGCTTTAGGGGTGTTGAGTTGTCGCAAAATATTCTCAAGCGGCGATGGCTCGTACTTATTTAGCCCCACCCATTGCTTTACGGCAAGAATCTTCCGGCATCTTTTATCTATTTCAGCCTGACTAATAATTCTTTCATTTATTGCTTTTCTAACCTCAGCAATTGCCCGGGGCACATCTTCAGTAAATTCCAGAAGGTCATTTCCGGCCAGAACAGCAATTTTATCTACCACCCCAGGTTCATTCCCTTCGGTTACCCCCTTCATGTTCATTGCATCTGTTACAATAAGCCCTTCAAAACCGATCCTTTCTTTTAAAATGCCTGTAATGATAGCTTTAGATAAGGTTGAAGGCACTCCGGTGGAATCCAGTGCCGGTATATCTAAATGCGCGACCATCACTCCTCCAACACCTGCATTAACAAGCTTTCTGAAAGGGTACATTTCCAAAGAATCTAATCTTTGCAGGGGATGGTTTATTTGAGGTAGGGTGTAATGAGAATCGGTATCTGTATCTCCATGCCCGGGAAAATGCTTCGCTGTGGTAAGTACATGCTCAGCCTGCATCCCCTGCATATATGCAATACCTTTATCGGCAACATTGTATTTATCTTCGCCAAAGGACCTGAAATTGATTACCGGATTATTCGGATTGTTATTCACGTCTACCACCGGTGCAAAATTCAAATGAAGACCGGTCCTTTTAACCTGTCTTGCTATTTCCGCACCCATATCATAAATAAGTTCATTGTCCTGAATAGCTCCAAGTGCCATTTGAAACGGATAACTAATCGTATGGTCCAATCTCATTCCCAGTCCCCATTCCGCATCTATAGCACCCAAAAGCGGAACTTTAGAAGCCTGTTGATAGTTGTTCATCAGGCTTACCTGGGATTTTGGATCGCCCTGAAAAAAAATGAGCCCACCAATTTTCTGTTCTTGAATTAACTTCAGAATTTCCTGCTTATGTTTTTTATCCCGGTTAGAATAGGCTGCAACCATAATTAACTGTGCAATACGTTCGTTCGGGGTAAGCTCATGCATGATGGAATCTACCCATTCACTATGACTATATTTTAAAAATTCTGGAGTTGTTTTAATAGTATCCTGTGCAAGCAGGTTCAATTGAAATGCCAGTCCACAAATTAAAAAGCTGAAGCTTTTCTTTAATTTCATAAATTCATTTTTATTTTTTGAAGCTCTTTTTAAAGTTCTGATTACTTATCAGTTCTAACTAGTTTATCCCTTAATTCACGCCAGGTCACCAATACAATATTATTTTCTTCAATTAGCTTTTTTGCTTTTTCGCTGGTAAAAAAATCAAGGTCGTCCTGCCTCCATTTGCTTCCATAATCGGGATGCTCCTTGGTAACTGCCTGCATTTCTTCGTTGTCCATAGCAAGATGAATTAGGATCACTGAAAGTCCCGGTTCAAGATTATTCAGGATATCTGTATAAAATTTATCCATCCCCTGGGTATTGTACGCTTCAGGATAAGCCTGAAATAAATGATCTGTGATCACATCTTTTGAATTAAACTTCATTTTTTCCTTAAGCATTTCAAATGATGGAAACTGCTTATTCAATAATACCGGCACCTTATATTCCCTTCCTTTCTTTATATAAGCCTCCATAAATTCTGGTGTACTCATTACTGCCATCATGTGCCCATCTAAATGGGTAACATCAATGCCAAAATCCAGTGCTTTCCTTATCTGGGCATCTATTTCTTTTTTAACATCTATTGCTTTACCCTTAATTCTCACACTATCTGTTAGGGAATAAAAATATCCATGAGGATTAATCAGGCTCTCAACTTCGTTCTTAGAGCTAGTGGAAGCCCATTTAAAATCTTTCCACTCGCTGGTTATAGTTAAGTGCAAACCAAAATCTTTAGTTTCAGCATTCTCCCGGGCATAATTTGCTATTTCCGGAAACCACGGACAGGGAACCATAATACTTGCGGAATTAACTATCCCCTCTTCCATTCCATTAATGGTTGCCATATTTTCTGAATGACTAACACCTGCATCATCGGCATGGATAATCAATAGTTTAGAATCTTTCGGGTACCCCAATCTTTCTGCAGTGTTTAGCAACTGATCCTGAGCGTAAATAGAACAATTTAAAAAAAAGAAAATGATAAGTAAGCTGAAAGAAGTAGTTTTCATTTTAGGAGAATTTTTAAGCTAATGAAGTTAAAGAAAAAATATATATTCATCTATAAATTCAACACTCCAGTTTGAAGAATTCATCTGGTCTTTAACATCTTGAAAAATTTACAATTTTATTGTAAATTCGGAGGAGCGCCAAAATTTTCAAAGTTATGATCAAATTAGTAAAATTGAGTCTGCTATTTTTTGTTCTAAGCATTACCGCACCGGTCACAGGGCAGGAAACCGAGATTGAATTCGACAAAAATTTTACCCATGTTGTCTACTTCTGGCTGAATGAGCCAGAAAATACTGATCACAGGGCTGCATTTGAAAATTCACTCAAGAACTTTTTAAATAACAGCCTGTATGCCAAAACCAGTTTTATTGGGGTTCCCGCCAATACTCCAAGAGATGTAGTAGATAATTCATACACTTATTCATTAATTCTCACTTTCCCATCCAAAGAGATTCAGGATAAATACCAGAATGAAAAAGCTCATCTAAAATTTATTGCAGAATCGGAGAATCTATGGAAAAAGGTTCAGGTTTACGATTCAATTGGAATAGAATAAATTTTGTTTTCCTTCAGGACTTTCATATTTCCATTAAGCTAATGAAAAGAATATCGTTTCCAGCCCTTATTACTATTTAACTTCCTTTTTAATTCAATCCTGCCAGAATAAAGAAAGACCGCGAGGAGAAGTTCTCTTCGAACAGCAATGTACCCGTTGCCATGTAGCTCTCGCGGTCCAGGATTTACCAAAATATCCGGAAAAAAACAGAATTTCCTTTAGACCAGAGCGAATAGGCAATTAAACTTATTTTGCGATTAAATCTATCAGCGAAGAGGCCATACATCTTTTGTATAAGGACAATATGGAAATATATCTTAATCCCTACTTCCAGAATTGCTTACAAAAGAAAAATGCTCACTATCGGGAGACCAGGAGGGAACGTTAATAGTTCCCTGCCCGCCATATAAATAAGCAATTACTTTAGGAACACCGCCACCGGCAGGTATCAGATTTAACGTCACTCTTTTATATGAAGGATGTGCATTTACAGGAATTTCCGCAGGAAATGAGATATAGGCAATCCATTTTCCGTCTGGGGAAATATGCGGAAACCAGTCGTTATTGGCATCAAAAGTAATTTGCTCTTTTCCACTTCCATCCGGCTTCATTCTCCAAATTTGCATAGTGCCAGAGGCGCTACCGTTATAATAAATATATTCCCCATCGGGTGTATATTCACAGCCATCTACATGTTCACCTTCCTGGGTATCTGTAAGCATAATTTCTTCTCCCCCGTAAATTGATTTTTTATAAATGTCGTAGGTGGGGTTTCCTTCCCGGGTTGCCACATATACCACTTCTTCATCACCAGCCGACCATCCATGCCAATACGAGGGAGTATTTTCTGTTATACGTTTAGGTGTGCCACCTTCCAAAGGAAGTACATACACCGCTGAACCTTCATTTTGCGGACTATGGCTTATAGCCAACATTTTTCCGTTGAAAGAAATTCCATGGTCATTATTTAGATTATTGGCAAAACCGGTATTCAGTTTTTTCGGTTCACCGCCGGATAGGGGTATGGTAAACAGTGAACCTTCCATGTTGAATAAAAGTTTTTCTCCATCTGGCATCCAGTTGGGTGCTTCAAAACGATCCTTTTTTTCATAAATCACCTTTCTCGTCCCGTCTTTGATACTGATGGTTTCCAGCCTGCAACCTATCCATCCTTCTTCCCCCGGGTCATAATCATCTGGAACTGGTTTATCTATACGGACATTCCAGAACTTTACTATCTCCAATGAATCCCGGACATTAGAATTTACAAATAGCCCAAGCATTACCTTATCTGAAAGGTTTACAGCTTCTTTTGATCCTATCTTTTGTAATGGCTCACCCCAGTGAGCCGCTCTCATTATAATATTATTTCCTTTTCTCTCTAACTGAAGAACCTCGTAATTAAATTTTGGAGCCTGAATTTTATTTTTTTTGGCAATTGTATTTTCGGCTTCAAATCCTTCCCATTGCATGGTAGTTAAACCATCTCTATGTAAAGTAGCACTAATATGCTCCGCATCTTCAGCTTCAGAAGCTCTGAGCATAAGTCCGGCTTGGATTTGAGGTCTGATTGTATCCTTTTGAAATTTTACATTCGCCGTTATAATGAAATCACCATCAATTTCATTAAAAAGATAGTTTAACCTGCCTTTTTCGGGTGCACCATGACCCGCCCCTCGAAAAAAGTATACCTGGGTTTGATCATCAAAGCTTACAGAACTTTCTAAGGTCGGTTTTCCTATAAATTTATTAAAATCAAAGATTCCCATAGTTTTCTGAGAATAACCAAACGCAGAAGAAATAAGGAAAATGAGTAAATAAATGAAAAATCGCATACCGGGAACTTAAATCATTAAAAAATTAATGCTTGCGCCTTTCAATTCCGAAGAAAACTGAATATCTATAGCGACATGGCTTTTCCATTGCCTATCTCTTCTAGAGGAGCACAGGGAACATATTCTCCTGGAACGGGATCATACCATAGAACATTTTCTCCAATCTCCTCACTGGTTTTCCATGCCCAGATCCCCATATTACGGATATTTTTCAAATAAGAAAATGCAAGTGCATCAGCATCTTCTATAGAGAACACTTCCTGCTCGTCGTTATTTGGATTTTTATCCATAGGATCCTGGGTTTC
>CAXGBX010000042.1:0-10829 GCA_964008195.1 uncultured Flavobacteriaceae bacterium | reverse complement strand
GCGACCAATGCAAATGCGGTAGATAAAGTCTTCCAACTTAAGAAGAGAGATGAATCGAAAGCATTGATCTGCCTGGTTTCAAATTTTAAAATGCTGGAGCAATATGTGGAAGATGTTCCTGAAACCGCTTACGATATTCTGAAATATGCCAAAAAACCCACCACTATCATTTATGATAAACCTGTTCACATCGCAGAAAATCTGGTAAGCGATGATGATTCCCTCGGAATTCGTGTAGTACGAGATACTTTTTGCTCTGATTTGATCAAAAAATTGAAAAGACCTTTGGTTTCCACTTCCGCCAACGTGAGTGGTCAACCAACACCACAATCCTTTGATCAAATTACTCCTCAAATTTTAAAAGGTGTGGACTATGTAGTAAATTTGCAGCGTTCTAAAAAATCGCCAAGACCTTCCGCAATTATCAAGTTAAGCAACGACGGTTTGGTGAAAGTGATACGCAAATAACAGATGCCGAAATACCACAATTACAGTAAAGCTCTAAACCATAAAATTTTCAAAGTAATTTCAGAAGCTGCGGAAGATCTTTCTGTGGATGCCTACGTAATTGGCGGCTTTGTACGGGATCATATTCTTGAGCGCTGTGAACCTAAAGACATTGATATTGTCGCGGTTGGCAGCGGAATTGAGCTGGCTAAAAAAGTTTCAGAAAAGCTTCCCAATAAACCAAAAGTGCAGATTTTTAAAAATTTTGGCACTGCGATGCTTCGTTCCGAAGATATGGAAATCGAATTCGTAGGCGCCAGGAAGGAAAGTTATCGTAAAGATAGCAGGAAACCCATTGTGGAAGATGGCACCCTAGAAGATGATCAGAATAGAAGGGATTTCACGATCAATGCGCTTGCTCTTAAACTGAATAAAGATGGTTTTGGAGATCTTCTGGATCCTTTTAACGGATATGAGGATTTACAGAAAAAGATCATAAAAACTCCGCTGGATCCAGATATCACCTATTCGGATGATCCGCTAAGAATGTATCGTGCGATTCGTTTTGCTTCCCAGCTCAATTTTATGATCGAAGCTGAATCATTAAAAGCGATCAAAGCCAATAATGAGCGGATCAAGATCATTTCGAAAGAACGTATTTTAGATGAACTGAATAAAATAATGCTGAGTCAGAAACCTTCCAAAGGTTTTGCGCTTCTTTATAAAACCGGCTTGCTTAAGAAAATACTTCCGGAACTTATAGCACTTGCAGGAATTGATGAAGTGGAAGGCCAAACACATAAGGATAATTTCTGGCATACCCTGGAAGTGGTTGATAATATTTCAGAAAACACCGACGATCTTTGGTTGAGATGGGCAGCCTTACTGCATGACATTGGAAAAGCTCCCACCAAGAAATTTCATAAGAAAATTGGCTGGACCTTCCACGGTCATGAATTTGTAGGAGCTAAAATGGTGTATAAACTCTTTAAACGCCTTAGATTACCACTGAACGAAAAAATGAAATTCGTTCAGAAAATGGTTTTAATGAGTTCCAGACCTATTGCAATTGCAGATGATCATGTTACAGACTCAGCCGTGCGTAGATTGATATTTGATGCCGGGGATCATATTGAAGATTTGATGACGCTTTGCGAAGCCGATATTACCACCAAAAATCCAAAACGGTTTAAGAAGTACCATAACAATTTTAAGTTGGTTAGGCAAAAGATTCAGGAGGTAGAAGAGCGTGACCATGTAAGGAATTTTCAGCCTCCGGTTAGTGGGGAGGAAATCATGCAAACTTTCGGAATCAAACCAAGCCGTGAAGTCGGTTTGATTAAAGACGCCATCAAAGAAGCGATTCTGGAAGGCGAAATTCCCAATGAATATGAGCCTGCAAGAAGTTTTATGCTGGAAAAAGGGAAAAAACTGGGGCTCGAAATTAGAAGTTAAAAGTTGGAAGTTCATTGAAATAAAATCCTCCTTTCCGCACTAAATTGAATATTTTTAATTTTGCCTAACATTCAAATGTCTATTCATCTACAAGCACCCAGTCCCCTTTATCAAGAAGCGGAATTGCCTGTTTGAATTTCATGGTTTTGCTCTCACCACTCATCACATTTTTCACAGTGACTTTATCGTTTCTACCAATTTTTGGACGATCCCTAACGATGGTTTCAGTTACCTCAGGTTGCTGGCGCTGCGTGTTTCCAGCAGCTCTACTTTGGGCAGCTCTTTCATCCATATTCGGAATTTCTTCCTTCTTGGTCTCCACTTTTTCCTTGGGTTTGGTCTGTCTCGCTTCGTGAATACTTGGAGCGCCGGTAGATGGGATTTCTCCTTTGAAAAGGAAAGACATCACATCTCTGTTCACATTTTCAAGCATTACTTTAAAAAGTTCAAAAGCCTCGAACTTATAGATCAATAATGGATCTTTTTGCTCATGAACTGCCAGCTGAACGCTCTGCTTTAATTCATCCATTTTTCTTAGATGCGTTTTCCAGGCATCATCAATAATGGCCAGTGTAATGTTCTTTTCGAAATCCTTGATTAACTGTTTACCTTCAGTTTCATAAGCTTTTTCAAGGTTGGTAACAACACTTAAAGTTTTAGTACCATCCGTAAATGGAACGGAGATTCTTTCGAAATTATTTCTTTCATCCTCATGAACCTGTTTAATTACCGGGAAAGCACGTTCAGCATTATGAGCCATCTTTTCATCATAGTGCTTGTAAGCAGCTTTATAAACTTCACCGGCTAACTTTTGAGCATTCATTTTTTTGAATTCTTCTTCGGAAACAGGAGAACTCATAGAGAAATTCCTGATCAGTTCAAATTCAAAATTCTTGAAATCCTCAGCAGCTTTATTGGTTTCAGTAATAGATTCAGAAATATCAAAGATCATATTTGCAAGATCCACTCGTAGTCTTTCCCCGAATAAAGCATGGTAACGACGTTTGTAGATCACTTCACGCTGGGCGTTCATTACATCATCGTACTCCAGCAATCTTTTACGAACCCCGAAGTTATTTTCTTCCACTTTTTTCTGTGCTCTCTCTATTGATTTTGAGATCATGGAATGCTGAATCACTTCCCCTTCTTCCAGACCCATTCGGTCCATTAGCTTGGCGATCCTTTCAGAACCGAATAAACGCATCAGGTTATCTTCCAGGGAAACATAGAACTGAGAGCTTCCCGGATCTCCCTGACGACCTGCACGACCTCTTAACTGACGGTCTACACGTCTGGAGTCATGACGCTCAGTACCTACGATGGCCAAACCACCAGCTTCCTTCACTTCTTTACTCAGCTTAATGTCGGTACCACGCCCTGCCATGTTGGTGGCAATGGTTACAATTCCCGATTTACCGGCTTCAGCAACAATATCGGCCTCCTGTTTATGGCGTTTCGCGTTCAGTACATTGTGGGGAACATTTCTCAGCTTCAGCATTCGGCTTAAAAGCTCAGAAATTTCTACTGAAGTTGTACCAATAAGTACAGGTCTTCCTGCGTTGGAAAGATCGGTCACATGATCTATTACCGCGTTATATTTTTCTCTTTTTGTCTTATAAACTAAATCTTCTTTATCATTTCTTGCAATGGGGCGGTTGGTAGGAATTTCTACCACATCCAGTTTATAGATCTCCCATAATTCACCTGCTTCAGTTACCGCTGTACCCGTCATACCAGACAGTTTGCTGTACATTCTAAAGTAGTTCTGAAGGGTTACCGTAGCGAAAGTTTGCGTGGCATCTTCGATCTTTACATTTTCCTTAGCCTCGATTGCCTGGTGTAAACCGTCGCTATATCTTCGGCCTTCCATAATACGACCGGTCTGCTCGTCAACGATCTTTACTTTGTTGTCTATCACCACATATTCCGTATCCTTTTCGAACAGGGTGTAAGACTTAAGCAATTGGCGAAGCGTGTGAATACGTTCGCTTTTCACACTATATTCTCTAAAAAGCTCTTCTTTCTTTTCCGCTTCTTCTTCAGCAGGAAGTCCTTCTTTTTCGATCTTGGCGATCTCCATTCCTATCTCCGGCATCACGAAGAAATCCGGATCATCTTTTCCTGATAAGAACTCGATACCCTTATCGGTAAGATCTATCTGGTTGCTTTTTTCTTCAATAGTGAAATACAATTCGGCATCAACCTTCGGCATTTCCCGGTTGTTATCCTGCATGTATTGATTCTCAGTTTTCTGAAGCAATTGTTTGATTCCTTCTTCACTCAGAAACTTAATTAATGCTTTATTCTTAGGCAAACCGCGGTACACTCTCAGTAACTGAAATCCACCTTCTTTGGTATCTCCTTCTTTGATAAGCCGTTTGGCTTCAGCAAGTACCTTTACCAGGTGTTTACGCTGAACCTCTACAATGTTGGCAATTGCAGGTTTCAACTCCATGAATTCGTGAGTGTCACCTTTTGGAACGGGACCAGAAATAATTAATGGAGTACGGGCATCATCAACTAAAACCGAATCCACCTCATCCACGATCGCATAATTATGGGGTCTTTGCACCAGATCATCAGGAGCATGAGACATATTATCCCTTAAATAATCAAAACCGAATTCGTTATTGGTTCCGTAGGTGATATCTGCATTATATGCTTTTCTTCTTGCTGCTGAATTTGGACGATGATAATCTATACAATCCACGCTCATTCCATGAAACTGGAAGATAGGAGCCATCCATGCGCTATCACGTTTCGCAAGGTAATCGTTTACCGTTACCAGGTGAACGCCATTTCCTGTAAGTGCATTTAGGTACATAGGCAGGGTAGCCACAAGGGTTTTACCTTCCCCGGTTTGCATCTCGGCGATCTTACCCTGGTGCATGGCCACACCACCAATAAGCTGAACATCATAATGGATCATATCCCAGGTTACCGGTTTACCGGCAGCATCCCAGGAATTGCTCCAGATTGCATGATCTCCATCTAAAGTAACATAGTCTTTCTCTGCGGAAATTTCCCTGTCAAAAGAAGAGGCTTTTACCTTAAGTTCAGTATTATTTACGAAACGCTTCGCTGTCTCCTTCACGGTAGCAAAAGCTTCTGGTAAAATATCGCTAAGAACAGCCTCAGAAATTTCGTAAGACTTCTCTTTTAATGCATCAACTTCAGCATAAATATCTTCCTTTCTGGTGATATCATCGGTTTCGTCTGCTTCTTTATTAAGTGCTACCATCTTTTCTTTGACTTCTTTGGTAGCTTCAGAAATTTTCTCTTTAAACTGAGAGGTTTTAGCTCTAAGTTCATCAAGGCTGAGTGCCTCAAATTCAGACTCAAGAGCTTTAATTTTATTTACTATGGGTTGTATTTCTTTTACATCTTTCTTCGACTTATCGCCTACGAAAGCTTTTAATACAGAATCTAAAAAACTCATGCTGGTTTTTTGTTTTTATGAATTATTCGTTTTAATAATGATAATAAGAGGTAGATGCAATTGCCAGTAGGCTTTATAATTTTTCAAAAAACCTGCCCTTCGACTGCGCTCAGAGTGACATCTCTATTTTATTTCTTATTCATACTAAAACGTAAAATCTTATTTATTAAGGGGTTCAAATTTAAGCAAAAAAAAAGCCTCATGAATGAGACTTTTCCCTAATTTTTGCGTGTTGTTAATTTAATATTCATCCTCATTCCAGAGGTAATCGTCATCGGTTGGATAATCAGGCCAGATCTCCTCAATAGAATCATAAGAGTCTCCCTCATCCTCAATAGCCTGCAAATTTTCAACTACCTCTAACGGAGCTCCGGTTCTAATTGCGTAGTCTATTAACTCGTCTTTTGTTGCCGGCCATGGGGCATCACTTAAATAAGATGCTAATTCTAAAGTCCAATACATTGATTAATCGGGTTTTAAATTTTGGCAAAAATAAATTTTTTGACTTAATAGCCAAGAAAAAAATCTATTATTTATACAATAATGATAAGAACATAATAAATTCCATGCTTTTTTGCAATTTCGGCAAAGAATTTTCTGAAACTAAAGGATCATCAGGATTTTTTTGGGATCCATTGGATTTCTTCAGCCTGGAGTTGTTTAGACAACTTCCGTGCCAGCACAAATAGATAGTCTGAAAGTCTGTTTAGATAGATAAGCACCTTCTCGTCAAAGGCTTCAATGTCATATAAAGCACTGGAAAGTCTTTCAGCACGACGGCAAACACAACGCGCTATGTGACAGAATGACACGCTTTGATGACCTCCCGGAAGAATGAAATGTGTCATTTCAGGAAGTTCTTCATTCATTTTATCAATTGCTTTCTCAAGGTTATTAATATCCTCGTCTGAAACTTTAGGAATATTAAGCCTTTCTTTACCATTCTTAAGCGTAGCCTTATCAGGATCGGTGGCGAGTATAGAACCAATGGTAAAAAGTCTATCCTGAATTTGCGTAAGAAATTCTTTGGTCTGTTCATCTGTATCCTGATCTCTTAAAAGACCAATATGTGAATTTAGTTCATCTACGGTGCCGTAGCTTTCAATTCTAATATGATGTTTAGGAACACGAGTTCCCCCAAATAATGAGGTAGTTCCCTTATCACCGGTTTTGGTATAAATTTTCATCTGAAATTTTTAGAAGCCTAAAGTTACAAAGATTAGAAAGGAGAAGAAAGCTTTAAGCTTATAATAGAGAAAGTAATTGGGATTAAGCAGAATCTGATTCTCTTTCCTGTTTTCTTTCTAAATATCTTCTTCTGAAATTTCTATTTTTTCTTTCTTTTTTAATCCTTTTCGTACGGCGTGAATTCCATAAGAAATAAGCTAAAAAAGCGGCAATTATGGCAAGATAATTCCAGGTTTCCTGGTCTAAATCGATCATTTTTAATGTCTTATAGAATACAAGGTAACAAAGTTTCTTAGAAGTTCAAAGTTCCCGGTTTTCAGTTTGTGGTTCTGAGTTCTTAGATCGGAGTAAAATTTTTAATTTTTCGTTACTGTAAGTGTTGCACGGCAGTCTCATTCTTCGAAGTTTTAAACCTGAGATTGCTTCGCTTCGTTGCACTCTGCTCGCAAAAAAGAACAAATAAGGATTATTTAAGCCTTTTACTTATCTGGCCTTTGACTGCGCTCAGTGCAACAAATCCTTATTTTTACTAATCACCATTACTCCTCATATCTGATATTCCCTATCCAAAAACCTTTTAAGGAAAGGCACTTGCAAAAAGAAAAGCGCAATAAAAGCGATGGCATACTGCATAGTTATGGAAAGATTGATCTCAGGTATATTCTTAAAATAAGAAAACCCAAAATTAAAATGATTAAAAAGTGAAATGTCAGCGTACAAATAAGATAATCCAGCCAGGGAGAGTACAGAAATTACTACAATACTCGTCCATCCTGTTTTTGAAATTAGGGGTACGTAAGGTTTGATCTCAGCATTTCTCGCCTCAACCTTCTGCATTATACGGCTCTTAAAATCTGCTGACGGTTTTTCAGTTCCTGCTTCATTCAGCAACTTCTTAATCAGCTCATCTTCCCTGTTAAATTGCTTTTCCATTTCTACTAGATATTTCCGGTTTAATGTATCCTTTCAATAACGAAAATAGTTTTTTCCGACTACGATACAATTTAATTTTAATATTGTCTTCTGTTAGATCTGTTACTTTTACGATTTCCTTTACAGACTGTTCTTCAAAATAATATAAGCTGATAATCGCCGCTTCCTCTGGTGATAACTGATCGATACATCTTTTGATAATATCACTCCTCTCCTCGTTCAGCATAAACTCCAATCCGTTTTCTATATGATCCAAAGTATCATCGGTGATCTCTTCATTTAATTCGTAGGTCCTATGTCTTTTATTCATTTTTAATCTGTCCAGGCTCTTGTGATAAACGATCCTGTATAACCAGGTAGAGAATTTAGAATCTCCTCTAAAACTGGATAAAGAATCATATGCCTTAATAAAACTATCCTGAGCTACCTCTTCGGCTTCTTCAGAAACCTTCACAATTCTAATTGCGATCGTGAACGCAAAATTTTGATAACGATCTACCAGCTCCCCAAAGGCATTGGTATCGCCGTTAAGGACCTTATCAATCAAATATTGGTCAGTGTTTTTGATCATTATTACTTAAGACGACGCTTTTTAAGGATCGGTTACAAAAAGGTTTAAAAATAAATTTACGTTTTTTTGTAACCGGTTTAGAGATCGAGGCGTCCTAATAGCAAACGAACATTATTTTCAAATTTAAAATCAAAAAACTATGGGATCAGAAGTCATTGTTTTACCAGTTATTTTCGGAACAGTTTTCGGAATATTTTATTTATACATATCCGCCAGGAATCGGGAACGTCTTGCCCTTATTGACAAAGGAGCGGATGCAAGTATCTTTTATAGCAAAAAGAAACATGTAACTCCCGTTTGGAGAGTTATTGTATTGAATCTTGCCTTACTCCTGGCAGGCATTGGAATCGGAATTTTTATTGCGAATATGCTCACCATTAACATGGGAGTTGATGAAGATGTCGCTTACCCCGGAACTATTTTTCTCTTAGCTGGAATTGGTTTATTTGCTGGTTTCTTTGCGACCAAAAAGCTGAATAAGGACGCTTAAGTTCCTTTTATATATTTCATCACAAGGCTGTCTGAAAGGTTGGTTATATGGCATTGCGAGGAACGAAGTAATCTCTACTTTATTAATATCTAAATTAAAGATTACTTCGTTCCTCGTAATGACGTTCAGAATTAACTTTTCACACAGCTTATTTTTGTTTGTAGCACTAACTGAAGGAATTTCACTAATTTTAACATTGATAACCAATCAATCCAATCAATGAAAAAATTTTCAATAGAAATTAAGTGGGGTATAATTTTTAGTGTTATTTCCCTAATATGGGTGTATTTAGAGAAAAGTCTTGGATGGCATGATGAAAACATCGCACAACACGCGATTTACACCAACCTATTTGCTATTGTAGCCATCGCTCTGTATGTAGTGGCATTACTTGACAAACGTAAAAATTTCTATCATGGTAAAATGACCTGGAGTCAGGGGTTTATTTCCGGAATCGTGATAAGTATTGTTGTGGCTATATTATCTCCGCTTGCCATGTATATCACTTATGAATTTATCACTCCAGATTATTTTCCAAATGTAATAGATTACTCGGTAGAAAGCGGCGCGATGACCAGAGCTGCTGCAGAAGAATATTTTAACATGACGTCTTATATCATCCAGTCTTTCTTTTTTGCTTTGGTGGTGGGTGTTGTAACTTCTGCTATCGTGGCGTTTTTTGTGAAGACTAAGAAATAGATAAATTTCTCACTTCGCTAGACCTCGTATCGAAATGACGCGCAATTCAAATTCAGAATAAAAGGTCATTTCGACCATAGGGAGAAATCTATAATGAAAGAATATTTTCTATATATAACCACAAATCAAAAAAAGACCGTTCTATATGTTGGAATGACAAATAATTTACAAATAAGGCTAAACCAACACTACATGGACAGTACAATGAAAAAGAAATCGTTCGCAGGTAAATATAATTGCTATCACCTGGTCTTTTTCGAAAAGTATGATAATCCGAATGATGTAATACTAAGAGAAAAATTAATTAAAAAATGGAGAAGAGAGAAAAAGGACAAACTCATCAAGGAATTTAATCCAGATTGGCAATTTCTAGAAAATGATATTCTATAAAATAGATTTCTTAGTTCCATTGCTTCTTCGAAATGATATAAGCGGTATTCCACTAAAAAAATGGTCATCTAGACCAAAGGGAGAAATCTAATTCAATACGTTCAAATTCCAAAACCTTCGACTAAATATTATACTATAAAGAGATTTCTCACTTCGCTACGCTACGTATCGAAATGACCAAATTTTAGACACAGAAGTTAGAATGGGTCATTTCGACCAGAAGGAGAAATCTCTTGGATAGACTAAATCTTCAACAACAAATTAGGGTCCGGGCAGTTTTTTAAATAATCGTCCAGATCTTCTTTTTTTACGACACCCGGATAATCTCCAACACTACCGTGCATATCTTCCATCACCTGAAAATGCAAATGCGGAGCATAATCACCATTTTCGTCAAAATCTCCTAATTCAGCGATCTTGTCACCAGCTTTTACTTCAGCTCCAATTCTCAAATTCTCAAGAGATTTTCTTGAAAGATGACCGTATAATGTATAGAATTTTCTTCCGTTAAAGGAATGCTCAAGGATGATCGTTGGACCGTAATCACCAAAATTATTATTGTCTTTAAAACTATGGATCTTACCATCTAACGGACTCACAATATCAGAAAAAGCTGGAACCCATACGTCAAGTCCAATATGGATATTCCGGTTGGCTTCGGTATTGTTAAAAAGCTGACTTCGATTATACAAAGTCCGCAACTCATTATATCCTCCAAAAGCCGCTTTCGACGCTCTATTCCGAAGATATTCGTCTATAAAAATTGAAAATGCTTCCGAAGAAGCAACTTCAAGTTTTAGAAGATCCCGGTTATTTTCGGAAAGATCTATGTATGCGAAATCCTCCTGCTTATATTCCCCTCCTATTACCGGGGTGAAAGCAGAGGTCAATTCATTTAAAAACTCAGAAAAACTTTGCATAGATTTCGGCTTAAGAAAACCAAATGTAAGAGCTAAGTTTTAATTAATCAACACATCGCTGAAATTAGCTTTTATAGTAATATTAGAATTCCCTTCCCTGGATTTATGGTAACCGTTAAGAATTTCGTTATCGTAAGATTTAGTAGACTTTAGCTTTAAGACTGATGGGTGCTTAATTGAACTTTGCATTCCGTTAAAGCTGAAATTAAAAGCGGTATCGGGAATATTCAATTCAAGATCGCTGTTTTCCAGACTGATATTCAAGGTTTCAAAGTCTGATCCCAGCTTATTAATATC